>DASTDQ010000319.1:0-14348 GCA_035710305.1 Vicinamibacterales bacterium
CGCCCTGGACGTCTTCGAGAAGGAGCCGACGGTTGACCACAGGCTCCAGCTGCTGCCCCAGGTCATCGCCACGCCGCACATCGCCGCCTCGACCCGCGAAGGCCAGGAACTGGTCGGAACCGAAACCGCCACGGCGCTGCGTGACTTCCTGAAGGACGGCGTGATTCGGAACGCCGTCAATTTCCCGTCGCTGTCGATCGAGGAATTCAAGCAACTGCAACCATTTGTCGTCCTGGCGGAGCGCCTCGGCGCCTTCATCTCGCAGATGAACGACGGCCGGGTCCACGCCGTCAGCGTCCGGTATTACGGGGAACTGACCAAGAGCCGGAACAGCGTGATCGTCAACGCCGTGTTGCTGGGTCTCTTCAAACCCATCTTGTCCACGGCCGTCACCATCGTCAACGCGCGCGCCGTCGCAGCCGAGCGCGGTATCGAGGTCACCGAGTCGTTGAGCACGCGCTCCCGCAACTACACGAGCCTGATCTCGGTGAAGCTGCATACGAGCCAGGGCGAGATCTGGGTCGAGGGAGCGGTGTTCGAAAAGACCGCGCCCCGTCTCGTCATGCTGGACGGTATCGGCATCGAAGCTCCGCTCGAGGGCACGATGATCGTCATGAAGAACGCTGACAAGCCGGGCGTGATCGGGTCGGTGGGCACGATTCTTGGCAAGCACCGGGTCAACATCGCGACCTTCGCGCTCGGACGCGAGGGCGACCGCGCCATCGGCGTCGTCATCGTTGACGAGCCGTCGCCGATTCAGGACGTCGTCTTGAACGAACTGCGGCAGGCCAGGGAAATACGCGAAGCGAGGCTCGTCAGGATCTAGTGGTATGTCCTTCGCGGACTACCACCGGCCGCTCCGTTGTCGTGGCCGGAAAATCACCGTCGAAGCTCGTTGTTCGCGGTACTCTTCCAGTTGATACAGTCCACTAGTGCGAGTCCGAGCCGGACAGCCGCAAGGTCGTGGACGTGCCATCGTCCACTCTTTCCACGGTGATCGCGTCGGCGTCGATGCTCACGATCCTGAACATGCCCTCGACGAGATCGCCCTCGCGGACGAGGAGCACGCCGCGCAGAGAGCTGAGGATCGCGGTGCGGCCGGCCGGTCCGCCGGGCGCGTCGGTAGCCACACCGGCCAGCGCAAACGGCGGCCGAGGCGGAGGCGCGACGACGGGCGCCTCGATTTCCGAGGCTTCGAGAGGCGGCGCGGCCGTTCGACGACGCGAGTCGCCGAACCGGAACGCGTCGCGATGCGGCTCGCGGTACGGAGTCGTGGCGGCAATGCCCGCGCGAAGCCGTTCGGCCTGCTCGGTGAGATCGACCGGCTCGCCCGCGCCATCCACCGCGCGCGGCGAGGCCACCGGCGTATTCTGAACCGGCTTGACGGGCGCGACATTCGACACGAGATACGTCGCCAGGAACGCTCCCGCCGAGCCGACTGCGTAGAGTTTCCAAGTCATCCGGGGATATTCATCTTAACATTTCGGCTCATCGAGCCCTCGGTGTTATGATTCGTCGTGCGCCCGGTTACGTTTCTCAATCCTTTCCTGAGAACGTCAGCGCTACAGGCTGTCGCAGTCATTCCCGCCCGATACGCGTCTTCCCGTCTTCCCGGTAAACCGCTCGCTGAAATCGCCGGCCGCCCGATGATCGAGCACGTGTATCGACGCGCGGCCGAGGCGCGCGGCGTGGACGCGGTGGTGGTCGCGACCGACGATCCGGCAATCGCCGCGGCCGTCGAACGGTTCGGGGGCGTGGCCCGGCTGACCCGTCCGGACCACAGGACGGGCACCGACCGCGTGGCGGAGGTCGCCGCCGAGCTGCGCTGCGACATCGTCGTCAACGTGCAGGGCGATCTGCCGCTCGTCGAACCGGGAATGATCGGGGAAGTGATCGAACCGCTGCTGGCTGACGCCTCGATCCGTATGTCTACGCTGCGCAAGGCGATCGACGACCCGGCCGACCTCGGCAACCCCAACATCGTGAAGGTCGTCGTGGACCGCAACGGCGACGCGCTGTACTTTTCCCGATCGGCGATCCCGTATGGCCGGGAGCCGATCGAAACAGCCTTCAGACACATCGGAATGTACGGCTACCGCCGCGACTTTCTCCTCACTTTCGCGGCGCTGCCGCAAACGCCGCTCGAGCGCGCCGAATCGCTCGAGCAGCTGCGGGCACTCGAACATGGGTTTCGGATTCGCACCGTACCAACGCGGCACGAATCCATCGAAGTGGATACTCCGGAGGATCTCGAACGCGTTCGTCAGCTCCTGACGACGCGTGTGTGAGGTGGCATGAGCCAGCGAGCAGACGGCAGACCTGTGAAGTACGTGTTCGTGACCGGTGGCGTGGTGTCCTCCCTGGGCAAAGGCCTGGCGGCGGCTTCAATCGGGCGGCTTCTCGAGGACCACGGCTACAAGGTGGCGCTCCAGAAGTTCGACCCGTACATCAACGTGGACCCCGGCACGATGAGCCCTTACCAGCATGGCGAGGTCTACGTCACCGACGACGGGGCGGAAACGGACCTCGACCTGGGCCACTACGAGCGCTTCACCAGCATGGTCGCCACGCGGAACAGCAACTGGACGACGGGGAAGATCTATCTCTCGGTGATCCAGAAGGAGCGGCGAGGCGACTACCTGGGGCGCACGGTCCAGGTGATCCCGCACATCACTAACGAGATCAAGGACGCCATCCGGCTGGCGAGCCGCGACGTGGACGTCGTCCTCGTGGAAATCGGCGGGACCGTCGGCGACATCGAGAGCATGCCGTTTCTCGAAGCCATCCGGCAGTTCCGGCTGGATGTCGGCCGCGACAACACGCTCTACATCCACCTGACGCTCGTGCCCTACATCGGCACGGCGGGCGAACTCAAGACGAAGCCGACACAGCACAGCGTCCGCGACCTCAGGTCGATCGGCATCCAGCCGGACGTGCTGCTCTGCCGCACCGATCGATTCCTCGACGCCGATATCAAGCGCAAGATCGCGCTGTTCTGTGACGTGCCCGAAGAAGCCGTCATCACGGCGAAGGACGTAGACACCATCTACGAAGTCCCGCTCGTACTGAAGGCGGAAGGACTGGACCAGATCATCCTGAAGCAGCTCGGGCTGCCGCTTACGCAAGCCCAGACCGGCGCCTGGGAAGAACTCGTGGACCGGATCAAGCACCCGGTGGACGACATCACCATTCACGTGGTCGGAAAATACACTGGCTACGAGGACTCGTACAAAAGCCTGAACGAAGCGGTCTACCACGGCGGGTTCGCCCACCGCCTGAGAGCCCGCCTGAACTGGGTGGAATCCGAGGCGCTCGAGCGGGAGAACGGAGCGTCGCTTCTGGAGGGCGCGCACGGCATCCTCGTCCCCGGCGGCTTCGGGTCACGCGGAACGCGCGGGATGATGAAGGCGGCCGAATACGCCCGCGAGCGCTCGGTGCCGTTCTTCGGCATCTGCTACGGCTTCCAATGGGCGACGGTGGAGTACGCGAGGCACGTGTGCGGGCTCGATGGCGCCGATTCGACAGAGGTCGACGAGAACGCGCCGCACAAGGTGATCTACAAGCTCAGGGACCTTCTGGGGGTGGATGACCTCGGCGGCACGATGCGCCTGGGTCGTTATGCGTGCGAGCTGGCCCCAGGCTCGCTGGCGGAGCGGGTGTACGGTACGTCGCTCGTCCACGAGCGCCACCGCCACCGGTTCGAGTTCAACTGCCTCTACGAGCAACCCTTGCTCGAACAGGGCCTGCGCATCTCGGGGCGTTCGCCGGACGGAAAGTTCGCCGAAATCGCCGAACTGCCCGCGCATCCCTGGTTCCTCGCCGTGCAGTTCCATCCGGAGTTCCAGTCCAAGCCGCTGAAGCCGCATCCGCTCTTTGCCGCGTTCGTGGAGGCGGCGCATCGACACAAGAGCGGCAGGCTCACGCCGGCAAGGGTGGGAGCGGCGCGGGGATAGAATGGGTTCGTGAACCCGGTCCCTGTCGGGGCATTCACCGTCGGTGGCGGGAGCCCGCTTGCCGTCATCGCCGGTCCGTGCGTCATCGAGAGCGCGGCGCATGCGTTGGACCTGGCGTTGGAGATTCGCGCGATCTCGGAGCGCTGCCGCGTCCCGATGATTTTCAAGGCGTCGTACGACAAGGCTAATCGAACGTCGCGGGATTCGTTTCGCGGGCCAGGCCTGAAGGAGGGGCTCCGAATCCTGGCGGAGATCAAGGCGAGGACCGGCTTGGCCGTCCTGACCGACATTCACGAGCCGTCCCACGCCGCGCCTGCCGCTGAAGTCGTGGACATCCTGCAGATTCCGGCCTTCCTCTCGCGCCAGACCGATCTGCTGGTGGCCGCCGCCCGCACGCAGAAGGCCGTCAACGTGAAGAAGGGGCAGTTCCTCGCTCCCCGAGACGTCCGGCACGCCGTCGAGAAGATCACGGGCGAGGGAAACCATGCCGTGCTCGTGACCGAGCGGGGCGTCTGCTTCGGCTACAACAATCTGGTCGTCGACATGCGGGCCTTCCCCATCCTCAGAGAGCTCGGCTATCCCGTGGTCTTCGACGTCACGCACAGCCTTCAACTGCCCGGCGGCGGCGACGGCGTGTCGTCCGGCACGATCGAGTACGTCGAACCGCTGGCATCGGCGGGCGTCGCTGCGGGAGTCGACGCGGTGTTCATGGAGGTTCACGAAGAGCCTTCGCGGGCCAGAAGCGACGCGGCAAATGCGCTTCGCCTCGACCGGCTCGAACCGCTCGTCCGCCGGCTCACACGGATCGACGCGGCAGCCCGCGAGCAATCGGTCGCCCTGGGCGAAGGAAGCGGAGTCCGGTCTTGAGCAAGCCGCCGCTCGACCTCAGCGTCGCCCGAAAGGTCCTCCAGACGGAGGCTGCGGCAATCCTGGCGCTCGTGGAGCGCCTCGGGGAAGACTTCGACCGTGCCGTCCGGCTGCTGCTCGACTGCCGCGGCCGGGTCATCGTCACCGGCATGGGCAAGTCGGGCATCATCTGCCGCAAGATCGCCGCCACGCTGTCGAGCACGGGAACGCCGGCGATTTTCCTGCACCCTGCCGAGGCGATCCACGGAGACCTCGGCGTCGTACAGTCCGACGACGTGGTCATTGCGCTTTCGTACAGCGGCGAGACCGACGAGGTCCTTCGGCTGCTCGAAACGATCAAGCGGCTTGGCGCTCGGCTGGTGGCCATTACCGGCGACTGCCGATCCACGCTCGCCCAGGCCTCCGACGTGGCGCTCGACTGCCGTGTATCGGAAGAAGCGTGCCCCATGAACCTCGTGCCGACGGCCAGCACAACGGCCGCGCTCGCGCTTGGCGACGCCCTGGCGATGACGCTGTCGGCCGCCAAGGGATTCTCCCAGGAGCACTTCGCAAGCCTTCACCCGGGGGGAAAGCTCGGCAAACGCCTGATGCGCGTCGAACAACTCATGCACCGGGGCGACCAGGTTCCCATCGTGCGTGCGGACACGCCGATCCCGAATGTCATCTACGAAATGTCCAGCAAGGGGCTGGGGATGACGTGCGTCGTGGACGGGAATGCGGCGTTGGCCGGCATCATCACCGACGGGGATCTCCGCCGGCACATGGCGGATGGGACCAACCTGCTCGACCGCAAGGCCAGCGAGATCATGACGCGCCGTCCGGTCACGATTCGACGGGAGATACTGGCGGCGGAGGCGCTGCTGGTCCTCGAGCAGCGCAAGATCACGTCGATCGTCGTCGTGGACGAGGAGTCCCGCGTCCAGGGCGTGGTGCACGTGCACGACCTGTGGCGGACCGAGATGTTCTGATAACCGATCGTCATGAGTGATTACGCCTTGCTCGCCGTGCTGTTTGCGCTGCTGGTGGGCCTGGTGGTCGGCAAAGCCTGGGAACGGTACAAGCTGCAGGACGGGCGGTGGATCGACCGGCGGCGGCTCCGGCAGACACCCCACTACATGCTCGGCCTCAACTATCTGGTAGACAACCAGATCGATCAGGCCGTCGAAGAGCTCACCCGCGCGGCCGGGACCGACAGCGACGCGCTCGAGATCCAGATCATCCTCGGCAACCTCTACCGCCAGAAGGGACAGGTCGGACGTGCCATCAACGTCCATCAGGGGCTGCTACAGCGCCAGGACCTGCGGGCGATCGAGCACGCCCACGTCCTGCTCTGCCTGGGCCTCGACTACCGTCATGGGGGATTCGTCGACCGGGCGTTCGAGACGTTCCAGGAGGTCGTGCGCCTGGATCCGCAGAACCGGTATGCCTACGTCAACCTCCAGAAGCTGTACGAGGATCAGCGCCAATGGACCGAGGCCTCCGCGGCGCGTCAACGGATCGCCACGATCGACGGAGGCCGTCAGGACGAGAACCGGCAGATTCTGGGGTTCCTGCAAAACGAAATCGGCAACACCCAGCTGCGCGACGGCAACAACCAGGCGGCGGCCCGAACGTTCCAGGACGCGATCGACATCGACGCACGAACCGCGCCGGCATACCTCAACCTGGGCGACGCCCGCGAGCGAAACGACCAGCCCGCGGCGGCGGTCGAGGCCTGGGAGAAGCTGGTCCAGGCGCTGCCAGACCGCGCGCACCTGGCCTTCGACCGCCTCGAACGTACATATCGGAAGGCGGGGTCGCCACGACGGTTTGTCGAGCTGTGCGAGCGCCTGATCGAACAGAACGCCCAGGACTGGCGGACCAGGCTTGCGCTGTCGCGGCATCTGGCGGCCGCCGGCCAGCATCGCCGCGCGCTCGATCTGCTGCTGGCGGCACTCCCCCACAACCCGCATGGGCTGACGCTTCACCAGGAGGTCTGGCGGGCGCTGCTGGCCCTCAATCTCGAAGCGGCCCTCGTTCAACGCTACGTGGACCTTACGCGCAGCGCCGTGTTCTACCTGGATCCTCATGTGTGCCTGCACTGCCGGTATCGAAGCACCGAGCTGCTGTGGCAGTGCCCGCAGTGCCATGAATGGAATACGTTCGTCGAAGAACGTATCGCGCCGGCCAAGGATGCCGCCGCGGCGGCGGAGATGGCGGAGCCCTGACGGCGCCGACGTGCCATGAAGCGCATCGCGCTCACCGGCGGGATTGCCACTGGCAAGAGCCATGTTCGCGCAGAGTTCGAGCGGCTGGGCGTGCCGACGATCGACGCCGACGTGCTTGCGCGCGAGGTCGTCACACCAGGAACACCGGCTCTCGCGCAGATTGTGTCGCGCTTTGGCGCCCGGGTCCTCGACGGCGGCGGAGCACTCAACCGGCGCACGCTGGCGTCAATCGTCTTCCCCGACCCTGACGCGCGCCGGGACCTCGAGCGGATCGTCCACCCGGCCGTTCAGAAGGCGACGTCCGACTGGTTTGCCGCGCTCGACCCGGCCCGGCACCCCATTGCCCTTGCGGACATTCCGTTGCTGTACGAGGTCGGGCGCGAGGTTGACTTCGACGCCGTGGTCGCCACGGTCTGCGCCCCAGACACGCAGATCCGGCGATTGATGACACGTGACGCGCTCGACGAGCGGGAGGCGGCCGCACGCGTGGCCGCCCAGCTGCCTGCTGAAGAGAAAGCCCGGCGTGCGGACTATGTGATCAGGACTGACGGCACTTACGAGGACACGAATCGGCAGGTCCGGGCGGTATTCGATCAGCTTGTGGCACGACGATCCGGCTGAGGCCGGACAACTCTATCCAACGGTCCGGCTGAAGCCGGACACTACGTACGCGCCGAGGACGTCCGCGCTTGCGCGGCGCGCAGCGTGTTCATCATCAGCATCGTAATCGTGAGCGGTCCGACGCCGCCGGGCACGGGCGTCAACGCGCCTGCCACCTCGGCAACCTCCGGGTGAACATCGCCCACGAGCACCGAGCCTTTCGAGTCGAACGACGCCAGCTTCGGGTGCCCGGCTGGAAACAACTGCGATGCGACAGCCCGATCGGTGACTCGGTTCATGCCGACGTCGATGACTGCGGCACCCGGCTTGACGAAGGCCCGCGTCACGATTCCGGCCTTCCCGACGGCAGCGACCAGGATGTCCGCCTGCCGGCAGATCGACGGCAGGTCGGCCGTCCGCGAATGACAAATCGTCACCGTGGCGTCCTGGTGCAGGAGCAGCAGCGCCATCGGCTTGCCGACGATGTCGCTGCGGCCGATGACCACCGCATGACGGCCCTTGATCGGAATCTGCTCCCGCTGAAGCAGCTCGATGACGCCGGCCGGCGTGCATGCCACCAGGCGCGGACGGTTCTGAACGAGCAGACCGACGCTTTCGGCTCCGAAGCCGTCCACGTCCTTGTCCGCGGAAATCGCGTCGAACACGCGCTGCTGAGCCCCCGCCCCCAGTCCCTTCGGCAGCGGCGACTGCACGAGGATCCCGTCGTGGACGGCGCTTCGATTCAACCGCTCCACGAGAGCCAGGACGTCGTCGAGCGACGCTGACTCGGGCATCCGCTCGAGGTCAACCCGAAACCCCGCCTCGCCGCCGGCCTTGACCTTGTTGCGGACGTAGACTTGCGAGGCCGGATCGGCCCCGACGAGCACGATGCCAAGCCCCGGTGGCCGGCCGTGCGCCTTCACGAACGCGGCCACCTGAGGCCTGATTTCCTCCTGCATCCGCAAGGCCAGTGCCTGGCCGTCGAGCGTGCGAGCCTTCATGCCGCAATCGTCTCCTCGAGTGCCTTTACGCTCTCCGGGCGACCCAGCACCACCAGTTCGTCTCCCGCCCGGATGACGGCCTCGGGGGGCGGGTTGAATTCCATGGTGCCGTCGATCCGTTTTATGGCCACGATAATGACGCCGAACTTCTGCCGGATACCCGCGTCGACGATGCTCTTCCCGACCAGCGGCGATCGGTCCACGATGTGCACCTGCTCCATCGACAGGTCCAGATGGCCCGAGCGTGTGGCCAGCTGAACGAAGTCGACGACGGCCGGCCGGAGGGCGGTCTGCGCCATGTGGGCGCCGCCGATCTGGTAGGGCGAAATGACGCGGTCCGCCCCTGCCCGCCTCAACTTGTGCTCGGCGTCGTCGGACTCCACCCTGGCGACGATATAGAGGTCCGGGCGCATGACACGGGCAGTCAGCACGGTGAACACATTCTCGGCGTCGGTACCGACTGCGGCGATCAGTCCGCGCGCCCGGTGGATGCCTGCCCGCTCCAGCACCTCCTCGCGGCTCGCGTCATCCTCGATGCCGATCCAGCCGCGTGCCTTGACTTGCTCCGTCCGCTCGTGGCTTCGCTCGATCACGACGAACGGCACACCCTGGGCGTGCAGCTCCTCGGCGATGATGCTGCCGATACGGCCGTGTCCACACAGAATGAAGTGATCAGAAACCCGTTCCAGCATACGAGCGATGCGGCGCCGCTCGAACCCACGATGCAGCCCGCCCTCCACCAGGATTGTGGCCAGCGTTGTCGCCGTGTAGAAGACCGTCCCGACACCACAGATGATGAGCGCCACGGTGAAGACTTGACCCTGCCGGCTCAGCGGATGCACCTCGCGATAGCCGACCGTCATGATGGTGGTCACCGTCATGTAGAACGCGTCCCACGCGCTCCAGCCTTCGATCAACACGTACCCGGTCGTCCCCACCGCGAGGATTGCGAGAATGAGCAGGACGGCAAGCCGTGGACCGCGCGCCCACGTGTCCCGGACCTCTGTCGGGAAATCGCGAATCACCTGTTGAGGGTGTGGTCCGGACATCGTCTGTCGGTGCGGCCGACGGCGCCAAATGGCCAGTCGACTACTTCGGAACGCGGGCCCGGCCCGCGGCTCTGATGATCAACCCGGCGAGGAGCACGAACAGCCCTGCCCCGAGCACTTGAAGGCCAAACGAATCGGCGTCTTCGGGCGTCACACCGATCTCTGCCCACCTTGCCGTGACCTCGGTCGTCACCCCGAACTCGGTCATGTACGCCAGCAAGGTGATGAAGAACCCGTTGAAGAGCGTGAGCCCGCCGGTCATCAGCACGAAGTTCCCGAGGGATTCGACGATCGGCCGCCTCTTGCGCTCGGCCGGGTCGGCAAGGGGGCTGTGCGTCCGCCCGTAGAACCAGTAGATGAAGATCCCGATGTCGAGCCAGACAAGGAACCGCACCCACGTGACAACGGGCAGGTTGAGCATCAGCCACAGACAGGACACGATGCCGAGCACCGGGAACAACGCCCCGCCAGGGACGCGGAACGGCCTGTGCGCTTCCGGCCGCTGAATGCGGAGGATCAGGACGGCCGCGCAGACGACCACGAAGGCAAAGAGCGTTCCGATGCTCGTCATCTCGCCGACGTCCTGGATCTGCGTCACTCCCGCGATCAAAGCGACCACCAGGCAAGTGATGATCGTCGTGATGTACGGCGTTCCAAAACGAGGATGGACCTTGCTGATGCCCTTCGGCAGCAGGCCGTCGCGGCTCATGGCAAAGAAGATGCGCGGTTGAGACATCAACATGACGAGCAGCACGCTCGTGATGCCGGCGGCCGCGCCCGCCGACACGAGGTAGGCGGCCCAATCCTGACCGATGAGCGCCAGCGCAAAGGCCACCGGCGCGTTCAGAAACTGGCTGACGGCGGTACCGTCTGCCGTCGGCAGCCCAGGGAGGGCCGCAGCCGAGGAGCGATACTGCGTGACAGGCACGATCCCGGACAGGATCGCCGCGACTGCCAGATACAGGGCAGTACAGACCACCAGCGACGCAATGATGCCGATCGGCAGATCCCGACGCGGATTCCTGGCTTCCTCGGCCGTCGTCGATACGGCATCGAATCCAATGTAGGCAAAGAACACGACGGCGGCGGCGGCCATGACGCCCGATGTCCCGTAGGGCGCAAACGGCACCCAGTTCTCCGGACGGACCCAGGTCACACCGACGGCGATGAAGAACAGGACGGCGAAACCCTTGATCGCCACCATCGCGGCGTTGAATCTCGCGCTCTCCCGGACGCCGATCACCAGCAGAACCATGATGACCAGCACGATGAGCATGGCCGGCACGTTGATGATGGTCCCTGGTGTAACCGCCGACGGCGCTCCGCTCATCCAGAGTGGAAGCGTGATCCCGGCGCCCGAGAGCAGCCGCTGCATGTAGCCGCTCCAGCCAATGGCCACAGTCATGGAGCCGACGGCGTACTCGAGGATCAAATCCCAGCCGATGAGCCACGCGAAGATCTCCCCCAGCGAGGCGTACGCGTAGGTATAGGCGCTGCCCGCGATCGGCACCATCGACGCGAACTCCGCGTAGCAGAGCGCGGCGAACCCGCAGGCCAGCCCGGCAGCCAGATACGCCAGGACGATGGCGGGGCCGGCCTGGTTGGCCGCCGCCGTGCCCGTGAGGACGAAAATCCCGGTCCCGATGATCGCGCCAACGCCAAGCAGCGTCAGGTCCCACGCGCCGAGACTGCGCCGAAGCGCCTTGCCCCCTTGCTCGACGTCGCTCACCAACTGCTCGATTGACTTGGTCTTGAGCAGGTTCGAATCCATTCAGCCTCCCGGGACTGCGGGCGCGAGGCGATTATAGCTGGCGACCCGCTGGCCCGGGTCCCCTCCGTGGAGCAAGTCACTGATGATGGCAACCGCGGATGCTCCGGCTGCCCACACTCCCGGCGCGGTGGCGAGCGTGATGCCGCCGATGGCCACGACCGGGCGGCCCCTGGATCTCCGCACAGCTTCTTTCACCAGGTCGAGCCCCACGGCGACGTAGCCGGTGTCCTTTGTCTGCGTCCCGAACACCGGGCCCACCGCGATATAGCTCACGGGTTCGATCGCGGCCTCCTCGATCTGCGCAGCCGTGTGTGTCGAATAGCCAATGACGGCCGCCGGACCGAGCAGACCGCGCGCATCAGCCGGGGGAAAGTCGTCCTGTCCGACATGAACGCCCCCCGCGCCCGAGACAAGGGCCAGGTCCACCCGGTCGTTGACGATCACGAGGGCATGGTAGCGTCGGGCGTCGCGGACGACTGCGTCGCAGAGGTCGAGGAACCTGTCTGCGGCGATACCCTTGGCTCTGAGCTGAAGGCACCGCGCGCCGCCGTCCAGAAACGCGCGGGCAAGCGCCGCCGGCTCCCAGTTGGCGCGTGCAGCGGCCTCGACATCGACGATGGCGTGAAGCCGGGGAAGCGTGATCAGGCTGTATCCGCGAGGTCAGTTTTTTTTTGCCGCGGCATGAAGCGCTCCATGAACGAAGTACTGAGCCGCCCGGCCTGGAAATCGGGTTCGTTGAGAATCTTGAGATGCAACGGCACCGAGGTGTGAATGCCTTCGATGACGGTCATTTCGAGCGTGCGGCGCATTCGGGCGATCGCCTCCTGCCGGTCCCGCCCGTGGGCGATGATCTTGGCAATCATCGAGTCGTAGTACGGCGGCACCGTGCACTCGGCGTGCGCGAACGAGTCGATGCGCACCCCGGGGCCCCCGGGCACGCTGAAGGCGTGGATGACGCCTGGCGACGGGGCGAACGTCTCCGGGTGCTCCGCATTGACGCGGCATTCGATGGCATGCCCCGTGAACGTCACCTCGCTCTGCTTGAACGACAGCCGCTCGCCCGACGCGATCCGGATCTGCTCCTTCACGATGTCGATGCCCGTCACCATCTCGGTAACGGGATGTTCGACCTGAAGACGGGTGTTCGTCTCCATGTAATAGAACCTGCCGTCGCCGTCCATCAGGAACTCGAAGGTTCCCGCGTTCGTGTATTGCACCGCCTTGGCGGCATCGACCACCACGCTGCCCATCTTCTTGCGGATCTTGTCGCTCAGGGCCGGCGACGGCGCTTCCTCGATCAGCTTCTGATGCCGGCGCTGAATCGAGCACTCGCGTTCGCCCAGGTGCACGACGTTGCCATGGTGATCGCCGATGATCTGAAACTCGATGTGGCGGGGACTCTCGAGATACTTCTCGATGTAAACATCGCCGTTGCCGAAGGCCGCCTCCGCCTCCCGCTGCGCGGTCCGCAGGGCTTGTGGCAGATCGTTGGCGTTGCGGACGACGCGCATGCCGCGGCCGCCACCTCCGGCGACTGCCTTCACGATGACCGGATAGCCGACGTCCTTCGCGACCTTGAGCGCCTGCTCCTCGCCGGTCACCGGGCCGTCGCTGCCCGGCAGCATCGGGACGCCCGCTTTCCTCATGGCCTTCTTGGCCCGCGCCTTGTCACCCAGCAGCTTGATCACGCTCGGATCGGGTCCGATGAACCTGATGTGGCAGGCCTCGCACACCTCGGCGAAATAGGCGCTCTCCGACAGGAAGCCATAGCCGGGATGGATGGCGTCGGCGCCGGTGATCTCGGCCGCGCTGATGATCGCCGGCACGTTCAGGTAGCTGTCCGCGCTGCGCGGCGGACCGATGCAGACATCCTGGTCCGCGAAACGGACGTGGAGCGAGTTCTCGTCGGCTTCCGAATACACCGCCACCGTCTTGATTCCGATCTCCCTGCACGCGTGGATGATGCGCAGGGCGATCTCACCGCGGTTGGCAATCAGAATCTTCTTGAACATAGGCTACGCAGGCCGGATGGCGAACAACCGCTCGCCGTAGTGCACGGCCTGTCCGTTCTCGACATACACCTTGACGACCTCGCCCTCGCAGTCGGCGTTGATCTCGTTCATCAGCTTCATGGCTTCGATGATGCAGAGCACCTGACCCTTCTTCACCATCTGGCCGACGTCGGCAAATGGCTGCGCGCCGGGTTCCGCCGCCCGGTAGAACGTGCCGACAATGGGCGACTTGATGATTGCCAGATCGACGTCTTCGCTCGCCACCGTCAGCGTCTGCGACGGCGTCGCGCTCGCCGGTGGTGCCTGCGGCGTGGCCGATCGTGCATTTCCCTCCGGCGCCGGCTGCGGCGCCGCGCTCCACTCCGCCGGACCCGGGTGTTTTCTCAACCGGACCTTGACGCCGTCCTGCTCGAGCTCGAACTCGGCCAGGTCGTTGTCGCGCATCAGGTCCAGAATTTTCTTAATCTGCTCGAGATCCATGCATCCGTTCCGTGCGTGTGCAGGGGTCAGACCCCTTCGCACCACTGCACAGTCTGCCCGTCACGAGAGCGCCTGCAACTCGCGGGGGACCGACGTCAGCACGTCGCACCCGCTCTCGGTCACCACCACGTCGTCTTCGATCCGTACGCCGCCCAATCCGGGGACGTACGCCCCCGGCTCAATGGTAAACACCATTCCGGGCTCGAGTTGCACAGTGGGTGAATCCGCGCGAGGCGGGCCGATGCGGGGCTCTTCGTGGACATCCAACCCCAGGCCGTGGCCCGTCCCGTGTCCGAACGCCTCGCCAAGCCCCCGGGATTCGAGCAGGCGCCGCGCGGCGGCATCGACCTCGCTCGCTGGCACGCCCGGCTTGACGGCCTCGACCGCGGCCTGTTGTGCCTCCCGGAC
>DASTDQ010000320.1:0-2192 GCA_035710305.1 Vicinamibacterales bacterium
GCGATCGACCAGACGCCCGGCGCAGGCTGCCAGCCGAACTGGGCTTCGCTCAGTGGCGCCACGAGAGTGTCGGTTTCAGCGGAGATCTCTTCGAACTGCCTGCGGAACGCCTCGATCTCCGGGGAAAGCGCCAATGGCCCTAGGCTAACCATTGATCGGCTGGATTGTAGCAAGGAGACCTTGTCGGCAGTGCACACTTCGTGACACGCGCTGGCTGCCGCCTACGTTCTGTCTCGCACTCCGCATATAATTCGCTTCCATTGGTCCCGGGACGAGTGTCGAGAGAGGGGGGCGAGATGACGAGCGAGCGCACGATAGCCGCTGGCGCCGGTGAGTCTCAGAGCACCATGAGCCGCGAGGACATGGTTGCCCTCTTCAAGCGGCGGCAGGAGGCGTACGACGACCTCGACGCGGCGGCGCTGGCCGCCGACTACGCCGACGACGCGGTCATCGACAGCCCCAGCGGCGGCGTCCACACCGGCCGTGAAGCGGCCGAACGCACCCTGCGCGCGGTTTTCAGCGCGTTCCTCGACCTGACGATCGCCGTCGAGGACCAGATCATCGACGGCGACCGGGCCGCCGCGGTGCTCAGCGTCGAGGGCACGCACATCGGGGACTTCCTCGGCCTGCCTCCGACGGGCAAGCGATTCAACATGTCGATGGTGTTCTTCTACGAGGTCAAGCACGGCCGCATCGTCCGCGAGAGGCGGATCTACGATTTCACGGGCATGCTCGTCCAGATCGGCATCCTGAAGGCCAAGCCGGCCTAGTCAGGTCGACGTACGTGGTGTCCGGCTTCAGCCGGACCTTACCAACCGCTCGATCGCACGCATCCCCTCGTCGCCCAGATCGAGGCTGTGCTCGTTCACGTACAGCCGGATGTGCGCGTCGCACACTTCGTCCGACATCTCCTGCGCGTGCGCCCGGACCCACGCGCGGCTCTCCGTTGGATTGGCGAACGCGCGCGCGACCGACGCGCGGATCGCGCACTCCGCCGCCGCGACGAGGTCCGCGTCGAGATCGGCGCGCGCGCAGATGCCGGCGAGCGGCACGGGAAGGCCCGTTTCCGCTTCCCACCAGTCGCCCAGATCGGTCACCTGAGACAGGCCGTGGTCGGCGTAGGTGAACCGGCTCTCGTGGATGATGAGGCCCGCGTCCACCTCGCCGCGCGCGACTGCCGGCAGGATCCGGTCGTAGCGCAGCTCGACGACCTCGCCCAGTCGCGGCGCTGCCAGCTGAAGGAGCCGGAACGCCGTGGTCTCTTTCCCGGGAATCGCGATACGCCCGGCGGCCGCGTCGGAGAGCGGCACCGGTGTGCGCGCGACGACGAGCGGGCCGACGCCGTGTCCGAGGGCCGCGCCGCTTCTCAGGAGCCGATAGCGCGTGCCCACGCCCGCGAACGCGCCGACACTGAGCTTGGTCAAGTCGAAGGCGCCGTCGTGCGCCCGCCGGTTCAACTCCTCGATGTCGAGCAGCACCGGACGCACGCGAAAGGGCGCCTCGACCAGGCCGTGAGCCAGCGCGTAGAAGGCGAACGTGTCGTTCGGACACGGAGAGAAGCCGAACGTCAGCTCACGCATGCGGCTATTTCGGCGAGCAGGCGCGGCGTCGCGCCCGCGAGCGCGGCGAACGCCTCGTCGAATCGCCATCGCGCCCGGTCCGCCTCCTCGATTTCGTTGGCGATCGCGCGTACTTCCACCGCGGGCACGCCGGCGCGCTGCGCGGCTCTCAGCACGCCGAAACCCTCCATCGCCTCGACGTCGCAGTTCTTCGTGCCGCCGACCCGCGCGCTTGTGCCAATCGGCGTCAGCGAGGCGTCGGGCAGCGCGCGGCGTGCCGCGGCCAGCAGGGTGCTCGATGGCATGACGACCCGGGGTGCCCAGTCGCTCTGCATGTCCAGGTCGAAGTAGATCGATTCGGATCCGATCACGATCGACACCGGCACGATGCCGGATCCCCGGCGAGCGCCGGCGATCCCGATGTGAAGGATGGCCGCCGGCCGATGCGCGGCAAGTGAGGCTGCCGTAGCCGCCGCGGCTTCGACCGGCCCCACGCCGCAGCAGAGCGTGAGAGCTCCCGCCGCACCCGCCAGTTCGCGCTCGGTTGCCGCCACCACGAGAATCCTGTTGGCCAACGCCATGTCAGGTCAAAGGGCGAGGTGCGGTAGAGGCGGGTCTTCAGACCCGCCTGAC
>DASTDQ010000321.1:0-3353 GCA_035710305.1 Vicinamibacterales bacterium
CATCTTGCCCGCGCCAAGAGCGGTCAGATCGAGCGTGATCAGCGTGCGCGACTTGTTCGGGGCCTGGCTCAGAATCTCGAACGGACCTGACAGCTCGCCCCCCGGAGTCGACAGCGTGATCGTTCCAGCCATGGACCTCGACGTGAGCTTGCCGAGCGCCGCGCGCCCGCCCGCCGCTGCCAGATGCTTCTCGATGATTTCATCGGCCGTTTGAGCCGCCGCGGTGTGCGCCCAGCAGAGCAGCAACCCGACTGTCGCCAACCGAGACAAGCCCGCCTTCATCGTGGTAGTCCTTTCGAAGTTGACGCTACGTGGGAGTTGACGAGGACTGACACGATGCGGTTCCGTGCCCGGTTATCGCCCCGGCGACATGCCCTTGAACGTCAGCTTCTGCAACCCCATCGTCGTCTGTGCGACGTACAGGTTGCCCTTCGAGTCGGTCGCGATCTGATGTCCACCGTTCCTCAAGCCGCTCGGCTTGATTGACCCCAGGATCGCCAGCGCCCGTCGATCCACGATGACGATGTCGTCGCCGTTCCCGACGTAGAGAAACTGCTGCTCCCGGTCCGGTGACAGGGCAACGTTTCGCGCGAACGGCGTGTCCGCCTTGACCAGCTGCTTGACGAACTTTCCGTCCTGCGTGAACGCCTGGATGCGCCGGTTCTCCCGGTCGGCCACGTACACGGTCCCGTCTCTCGCCACGCGGAGGGCGTGGACGGTGCTGAAGCTGCGCGGACCGGGATCGTCGACGGTCTTCGGCGTCACGACGTCGCAGTGGTCGTCGTCCATCGGACGATCGCCGAACGCGCCCCACATCCGCTTGAACGCCCCCGTGTCCGCGTCGAACACGATCACCCGGTGATTGCCGTAGCCATCGGCGACGAACACCTCGTTGGTCGGCGCGTGGACCCATGCATCCGCCGCGCGATGCACGTTCCGGGTGTCGGCGTTCCCCTTGCTCTGGTTGCTGCGGCCGATCTGCAGCATCAGCTTGCCCTCGGGCGAGAACTTCAACAGTTGATCGTCGGCGACCGGCTTGAGGCCGGCTATGCCGTTGGTCGGGCAGTTGTTTCCTCCGAGCCACACAAATCCTTTTCCGTCGATATGAATGCCGTGCTCGCGCTCCGGCCATTCATAACCGCTTCCGGCGCCGCCCCACGCCTTGACGAACTTGCCCGAAGGATCGAACACGATGACGGGCGGCGCGGCCGTGGCGGCCTGCTCCGGCGGCAGCGTCCGCGGACGATGGAGGAGCCACACGTTGTCCTGCGCGTCGATCGCGAAGCTGGACGCGTCGCCGAGCTTCCACTTCTCGGGCACCCTGGGCCAGGCGGCGTCCACCTCGAAGATCGGGAGGCCGCGTGCCCGCGCGCCCTGGGCGACCAGCGCGGGGCCGCGGCTCCAGGCGGCGCTTGCGGCGAGCATCAATGCACCGACGACGACGAAGCACTTCTTGAGAGCCATATCGAATCCTTGCGGCCAGGAGCATACTCCCGAACCCGATTTCGCGGGCTGGCCGCTACAATCTGATGCGTTGTCAGGAAGTATCGTCTACGCCTTCGGCTCCTTCGAGCTCGACGCGGCCGCACGGCGGCTGACGCGTGCCGGAGAGTCCGTGCCGATGTCGGACCGGCACGTAGGCGTGCTGCTCGAGCTGGTGTCGCGACCCGGAGCGATCGTTTCCAAGGACGCGATCATCGACGCCGTGTGGCGCGGCGTCGCGGTGACCGACAACAGCCTCGAACAGGCGATATCGGCAATCCGCCGCGTGATCGGCGACGGCTCGGGCGGGACGCCAGGCATCCAGACGGTCGCGCGACAGGGATATCGGTTCATCGGCACCGTCACGAAGACGGCCGCCCGCGCCAGCGGCGACGCGCTCGAGGCGCTGCTCGCTCCGCATCGCGCCTGGATCGAAGGGCGCGCGGCGCTCGAGACGCTGAAGCGCGACCAGATCCTTCACGCGCGAGAGGTCTTCGAGCGCGTGCTACGCGACGTTCCCGACGAGGCGTCGGCGCACGTCGGACTCGCCAACGCGCTCGTCCTGCTGTTCGAGACGACGCGCGTCGATCCCGCGCCTGACGTCGCGGCGCTCGAAGGAGCCGTCCGCCACGCACGCGAAGCCTGTCAGCTTCAGACCGGCTATGGCGAGGCCTGGGCCACGCTCGGGTTCGTGCTCGATCGGATCGGCCGTCCCATGGACGCGCTCGCGGCCTCGAGGCGCGCGATCGCGCTCGAGCCCGACAACTGGCGGCACCACTTCCGCCTGTCCTATGTCGGCTGGGGCGAGGAGCGTCTTCGATCCGCGCACCGCGTGCTCACGCTGCTGCCGGGGTTTCCGCTGGCGCACTGGCTTGCCGCCACCGTGCACGTGGCGCGTCAGGCGTTCGACGACGCCGATCGTGAGCTGGCGTCGGCCGTCGCCGGCGAGGCGCCGGCGGCGGAGGGTCACGCCCGGTTCAGCGCCATCGCCCTGCACTGGCTGCGCGGGTTGATCCATCTCGCGCGGGGCGACGACGTGCACGCGCTCGCCGAGTTCGAAAAGGAGCTGGCAAACGAAACCAGCGGACACCTGTACGCGCGCGAGTGCTGCGCGAACACGTGGTACGCCATCGGCGCGCTCAGGCTGCGGCAGGGGCGATCGCAGGAGGCGCGCGCCGCCTTCGAACAATGCATTGAGCGCGTGGCGCTGCACCCGGGCGCGCGGCTCGGCATCGCGGCGGCTGCGCCGCAGCGCGTGGCCGGCGTGTCACAGCCCGTTGCCGAGTCGGCAGTCGCTCAACTTCGGCCGGTCGATGCGGCGCTATGGCGGGCGGCCGGTCACGTGCTCGCAGGCTCGCACGGCGAAGCCGCCGCGCTGATGGAGAGCGCGCTGGCCGACGCGCCCGCTGGAAACGGGGGATGGCTTCTGCCGGTCGAGCCGCTGCTGCGCGTACACGCCGCGCCCGACGTCTGGGCCGGCGCCCTGGCGCGGCTGCGTGCACGCGCCGCGTAACGGGCACTGGCACCAGGCGGGTCTGCCTTCGACTTCGCTCAGGCCAGGGAAGACCCGCCTCTACGCAACGCAGAGGAGATCGTATGGAACGCGAGATTTCGAAACTGGTGAGCCGCTTCGAGCAGGGCCGGATCACGCGGCGAGAGCTGATTCAGGCGATCGCGGCCCTCGCGGCCCTGAGCACGACGGCCTCGGCCGCCGCCCCGCTTCGCGCCGGCAGCATCAATCACGTCTCGGTGCTCGTCAGCGACCTGCAGCGCTCGATCGACTTCTACAACCGCGTGTTCAGCCTGTCGGTGATCAACGAGGACAAGGCCAACAAGATCGTGAGGCTCGGGATCGACAAGAAGATTCTCGT
>DASTDQ010000322.1:0-5002 GCA_035710305.1 Vicinamibacterales bacterium
CTTCTGGACGAGCGGCTCCAGCTCCGCCAGCGCCTTGGACGCCTTCTTGAACTCGGAGGGGTCCGACTGCACGGCGACCGAGCCGAGCTTGGTCATCAGCTCGTCGTAGCGCGACTCCACCAAAGTGAGCTTGTCGAACATGGGCCTTTCACGGTCCGCCTAAAGGCGGACACTACGTACTCGCGGTCCGGCTGAAGCCGGACGCTACGTACTAACAACATCAATTATCCCCCGGAGACCGGGGGAAGGAACGCCACCTCGTCGCCGTCGCTCACCGACGCCGACATGCGTGAATAATCGGCATTGACCGCAACCGACATCGTCCGCTCGTAGTCGCCGAGCGCCGGCATCTCCGCGACGAGCCCTTTCCAGACCGTGTGAACCGTCGCCGGACCGTCGATGTCGCGCACCAGCTCGCCCGAGCCGGCCAGATCGCGCAGCCGCGCAAAGAGCCTCACCGTCACGCGCATGCGATACGGTACGCCGCCTGCCGGGCCGACTCGTCATCGGGATCGGCCGTGGCGCCCTCCAGCCAGACGTCTCCGCCTTCGAAGTGCTCGTGCTTCCAGATCGGAGCGATCTGCTTGACGCGCTCGATCGTGTACCGGCACGCCGCGAAGGCGTTCGCGCGGTGAGGCGAGGCCGCCACGATGATGACGCTCGCGTCCCCGATTTCGATGCGGCCCGTCCTGTGGTGCACGCCGACTCGCGTGTCGGGCCAGTTGCTGCGGACCTCGTCCACAATCCGGCCGAGCGTCCTCACGGCCAGCGGCTCGTAGGCTTCGTAGTCGAGGTACGAGACTCGCCGTCCCTGATTGTGGTCGCGCACCAGGCCGATGAAGGACGCGACGGCGCCGTCGCCCACACAGGAGCCGGCGACCTCCCTGGTCAGGGCCTGGAGGTCGAGCGGGACCGAAGTTACGGCCACGAAGGGCTCACCCATGGGATCAGTATAGCTAGTGCCAGAAGTGTTCCATGGGTCCCGCGCCGCGGCCCAGGTCGGGTGCGTGCCGAATCGCGCCGGCGACGTACTGCTGGACGAGCGGGATCGCCTCCCGCAGCGAGCGGCCCTTTGCGAGATGCGCCGTGACCGCGGCCGAGAACGTACATCCGGTTCCGTGCGTGTTGCGGCCCGGCACGCGCGGCTGGGGAAACTCGACGAACTCACTCCTGGTGTAGAGCAGGTCTGTGATGTTCTCGGAGGGGAAGTGACCGCCCTTGATCACGACGGCCGCCGGGCCCAGCGCGGCGATGCGCCGGGCGGCTTCCCGCCGATCCTCGTCCGATCGAATGGCCAGGCCGGCCAGCGCTTCTGCCTCCGGGATGTTCGGCGTGACGAGAAACGCCCGCCCGAGCAGCTCGGCCTTCATGGCTGCGAGCGCTTCCTCGTCCAGGAGTGCATCGCCCGACTTTGCCAACATGACCGGATCGACGACGAGGAAGGGAATCTCGAGATCGCGAATCGCAGCCGCGACGGCCTCGACGATCGCTGCGTTGGCCAGCATCCCGGTCTTGGCCGCATGCGCGCCGAAGTCGGACACGACCGCTTCGATCTGGCCCGCGACGAGATCGGCCGGGAGCGCTTCGACCATCGTGACGCCCAGCGAGTTCTGCGCCGTGACGGCCGTGACGGCGCACACGCCGTAGACGCCGTGCGCGGCGAACGTCTTGAGGTCGGCCTGGATGCCGGCGCCCGCGCCCGAATCGCTCCCCGCGATCGTCAGCGCCACGCGGCGGGGACTCACGCTGGAACCCTCAGGTCGTCAACGCGCTCGTCCAACCAGGCGCCAGAGCGCGGGAACCAGACCCGCCGCCACGGCAAGCTTGATCAGATCGGGTATCACGAACGGAAACACGCCGGTCGCGAGCGCGGCGCCGAGGCCCACGGCCGCGCTGCCGCTGACCGTGCGAGCGAACAGGCCCAGCCAGGTGGCGCCAGCGGCGTAGATCACGATCAGGCCCGCCAGCATGGCAATCACCGACGTCGCATATCGGCGATCGAGTCCTCGCTCGGCGAGGTATCCGGTCACGAAAGCCGCCAATGGGTACGCCATCAGGTAGCCGCCGGTTGGTCCGAGCAGCCTGAGGGGCCCCGGAGGCAGCAGCGGGGACGCTGCGAAGACCGGCAGTCCCGCGATGCCAGCCGCCAGATACAGGATCTGACTGGCCGAGCCCAGACGCGATCCGAGCGCGAGCCCACCCAGCAGGACGACCATCGGCTGCAGCGTCAGCGGGACGCTCGTGAACGGCACCGGCACGCTCACTTGCGCGGCGGCCGCCGTCAGCACCGAAATGAACAGGACCGATGCGATCCTGACACCCCGAGCCGTCTCGAGCGTCGCCCGGCGCGAGGCTATCGTGTGCACGAGCGTGGCCGATGAGGTCGCAAGCATCGCCGCGGATTGTACTCCACCGGCCGGGGGCGTCCGGCCGCCGACGTCATTTCGCGAGCACGATGAGGTATTGATACGGCAGCGTCTCTTCGTCCGCGATGCGCAGCCCGGCGGCCTTCGCGTCGGCCACCACGACAGCCCTGTCCACGCGTACGTTCCCGGGAGGGCCTGGTCCGCCGCGCCCTGGCTTGTAGTTGACGATGCCGATGAGGCCGTTCGGCTTGAGCGACCGCGCGAGATTCTTCAGGAACGTCACGGGGTCCGCGATCTCCTGATAGGCGTCCACCATCGCGACGGCATCGAGCGCCGCAGCCGGGAGATTGGGATCGCTTTCCGTCCCGAGACGCGTCTGCACGTTCTGGAGTCCCAGCCGGCCCACTCGACGCCGGATCGCCTCGAGCATCTCCCGCTGCACGTCTTCGGCGTAGACGATGCCGTTCGGTCCGATGCGGTGGGCGAGATGGACCGTGAACCATCCGGCGCCGGCCCCGATGTCGGCGACCTTCGATCCGTCGGCGATGTGCAGGGCGTCCATGATCTGTTCCGGCTTCTGCCACGCGGCGCGGTCGGGGGCTTCGAGCAGTCCAAGGTCCGTCGGCGCAAAAAGAGGCTTGTGCCGTTGCGCCGCGGGCGCGTCCTGCGCGTGAACGCGGGGCGCCTCGACGTTCAGCAGAAGCACGACGGAGATGAGCACGAGTCCCTTCACGGTTTCCGTCCAGTGACTCCCGGGCGCGTCATGGCTTCGACAGACAGGATACGATCGAGCTCCGCCGGTTCGATCAGGCCGCGTTCGAGCACCAGGTCGCGAATCGGCTTGCCAGTCTTGACCGACTCCTTCGCAATCTCGGCGGTCTTCTCGTAGCCCAGATACGGGCTCAGGGCCGTCGCCTGAGCCGTGCTTCTGTCGAGCAGTTCGCGCGTGCGGCGCGCGTCTGCCGCGATGCCGTCCACGGTTCTCGTCCGCAGCGCCTGCATGGCGTTGCGAAGGATCGTCGAAGCGTGGAGAGCATTCCACGCGATCACGGGCATCATTACGTTCAGCTCGAGCTGGCCGGCCTCGGCCGCCATGCAGACCGTCGTATCGCAGCCCACGACCTGGTAACACACCTGGTTGACCATTTCAGGCACCGACGGATTGACCTTGCCCGGCATGATCGACGAGCCCGGCTGCACCGCGGGCAGGGTGATCTCGCCGAGGCCCGCGCGAGGGCCCATGCTGAGCAGCCTCAGATCGCTCGCGACCTTGCTCACCTCGATCGCGAGACGCCGCACCGCGCTCGAGTACCCGAGTACGTCGCCCATGCTCTGGGTCACGCGGAACCGGTTGGCGGCTGGCGCCAGGGCCATCCCGACGTTCGCGGCGATGTGGGCGACGGCGCGCCTCGCGAAGTCGTCGCCGGCGTTCAGGCCGGTACCGACCGCCGTGGCTCCGAGGTTGAGCTCCTTCAGCTGTTCCGCCGCCCGTTCCACGTCTTCCGCACCCCGCTGCACGCACGCGGCGTAGCCTCCGAATTCCTGCCCGAGCGTCATTGGCACGGCGTCCTGAAGGTGCGTCCGGCCGACTTTGAGGACGCCGTCGAACTCCATCGCCTTGCGGTGCAAGGACGCCGCCAGCGCGAGCGCGGCGTCGACGAGCGGCCGATGCCCGAGAAGCAGCGCCAGGCGCGTGGCCGTCGGGAACACGTCGTTGGTTGACTGTCCCATGTTGACGTGATCGTTGGGGTGCACGAGACGGTATTCGCCCTTCGAGCCGCCCAGCAGCTCCGCGGCCCGATTGGCGAGGACCTCGTTGACGTTCATGTGATGCGACGTCCCGGCGCCGGCCTGATACACGTCCACGACGAACTGTTCGCGCAGCGCGCCGCCGGCGATCTCGTCCGCCGCCTTGACGATCGCGTCGCCGACCCCGCGGGCGAGGCGCCCGAGCTCGACGTTGGCGCGCGCGGCGGCCCCCTTGATGACAACGGTGGCGGTGACCAGGTCGGCCGGGGCGCGAAGACCGCTGATCGGAAAGTTCTCGACCGCCCTCGCGGTCTGGATGCCGTAATAGGCGTCGGAGGGAACGGCGTACTCGCCGAGAGAATCGTGCTCGACGCGGGTCGGGGAAATGGGGTCGGGAGTCATTTCTTGAGCACACTCCCCGCGAAGCGCGTATGGGACTGAGGGAGCGTCCTCAAGAAATGACTCCCGACCCCATTATACTGGCCGGATGCTCCCCTCGTTTTTCGACAGCGTGCTCAGCCTCGTCGTGCGGACGTCCACCGATCTCCCGCCCGACGTGCGCGCGGCGATGAAAGTCGCCATGGCGCAGGAGCAGGCCGGGACACAGTCCGCTCAAGCGCTCGCCGTCATCGCCCAGAACATCGACCTGGCCTCCGACTGCGAGGGCGCGATCTGCCAGGACACGGGCATGCCCACCTTCGAGGTCAAGGTGCCGGTGGGCGTGAATCAGATCGTATTGAAGGAGCAGATCCGGCGCGCGGTGGCCGAGGCCACCAGGCGAGGCAAGCTGCGGCCGAACTCGGTGGACTCGCTCACCGGCGAGAACTCGGGCGACAACCTCGGCCCCGGCACGCCGATCGTTCACTTCGAGCAATGGGAGAACGACG
>DASTDQ010000323.1:0-2354 GCA_035710305.1 Vicinamibacterales bacterium
GGCCGAGGCGGCCGAAAGCATGCCTGCCGCCGAGTACGCGTTCAAGCCGACACCCGAGGTTCGAAGCTTCGCCGAGATGCTCGCGCACGTCGCTCAGGCGAACTACTTCTTCTGTTCGATGGCGAAAGGCGAGGCGCCGCCCTCGATCGTCAAGGAGATCAAGGCCGGCGAGAAAGCAGTTGTCGCAAAGGCGCTCGGCGATGCGCTCGCCTATTGCGACGACGTGTACGCGTCCACGACCGATGCCAACGTCAACCAACTGGTCAAGATTCAGGGGCCGGGCGGCCAGGCCGCGCGCGGCGCCGTGCTGATGTTCAACACAACGCACAACAACGAGCACTACGGCAACCTCATTCTGTACTTGCGGCTGAAAGGACAGGTGCCGCCATCGACAGCGCGGGTGCAGAAGAAGAAGTAGGAGGAAGACGTGCGCTTTCGAATTGCCGCCGTCCTCGTTCTGTGTGCGGGAGCGGTCGTCTCCGCGCACGCTCAATGGCTCACCCATCCTGACCCGGCAGTCCCCAGAACCAGGGACGGTAAGCCAAACCTCTCTGCACCTGCGCCACGGGCCGCGGATGGCAAACCCGATCTTTCCGGTATATGGATGACGGATTCGACGCCGTTGAAGGAAATGGAACGCTTGTTTCCCGGCATCGAGACGTTCGCTGTTCCGGGCGACGACCCGCGTTTCTTCTCCAAGTTCTTCATCAACATCTTCGCGGACTACAAGCCAGAGGACGTCCCGATGCGGCCCGAGGCTGCGCGGTTGTTCAAGCAGCGCATGGCCGACGAGGGCAAGGACGTTCCGACCTCCAAGTGCCTGCCGGCCGGGATTCCGATGGGCGACCTGCTTCCGGTCCCACACCAGTTCATCCAGGTGCCAGGCTCGGTCGTGGTCCTCAGCGAGGGGGCCAACCCGCACCGCGTCATCTACACGGACGGGCGAACACACCCCGTCGACCCGATTCCGACATGGCTCGGCTACTCTGTCGGCAAATGGGAAGGCAACACGCTCGTGGTCGATACGCGGGGCTTCAACGACCGGACCTGGCTGGATGCTTCGGGTCACGCTCGTACCGAGGCGATGCGGATCACCGAACGCTACCGCCGGCGCGACTTCGGCCACATGGAGGTCGAGCTGACCATCGACGATCCAGGGGCGTACACAAGGCCTTTCTCGATCCGATACACCCAGACTCTGAGGCCCGACATGGTCCTGCTGGAGAATGTCTGCGCTGAAAACGAGAGGGACCGGGTCCACCTCGTGGGCAAGTAGAATCCGGAGTCCATCATGCGCCTGATGCTCGCGTCCGTGGCGTTTCTCCTTCTGTCCGCGGCGCCTGCGCTCGCGCAGGGATGGACCGACTTCGTGAGCCGCGAAGACGGCTTCAGAATCAACCTCCCTGCCGAGCCGAAGGTGACGAGTACGACCTACCTGTCCGAGTACGGCGCCGACCTCCCCGCCCGCGTCTACGCCGTCGAGCGCGGGCAGGAGCGCTACTCGATGACCGTCGTGGACTACAGCCCGGTGGAGAAGATCCTCACCGAGAAATCGAAGAAGTGCCCGGCGTTCGCCGACGAGCGCTGCACCGGCATCGGCGCCGGCGCCACCGTCGGGTTCGGCTACTGGAGGACGGACATCCGCGGCGCGCTCGTCTGGGCGTCGTGGCAGTTCATGCAGCGCGACGCCAAAGTCACACACTACATGTGGAACTTCATCGACCTGATCGAGGGGCATCAGCTGCAGCTGACGAACAACCGGGATCAGTCGCGAACCTTCGTCGCCATCTACATGCACGAGAACCGGCTCTACATCCTGGAGGGCACCGTGCCCGCCGGCGACCCCGAGCCCGGGCTCTTCCAGCAGTCGCTCGGCTTCGTGGACAAGGACGGCAACGGCGTACGGTATCGGGACTATTACGACAACGACTTCCCGCCGCCGCCGAGGGTCAACCGTGGCGGAGGCCCTGGGCCGGCGGCTGGTGGTCCGGTTCCGCAGGGTGGTGCGCGATGACGACACGACTTCTTGCCATGGCTCTTGCGGCCTCGTGCGCAGCCGCGGTCCTCGCGCCGGCGACGGCCGCGCATCACTCGCACGGAAACTACGTGGACACCTTCACCGACCTCGAGGGCGTCGTGCGGGAAGTGCACCTCATCAGCCCCCATTCGTGGATCTACATCGAGGTGAAAGGCCCGGGGGGGCAGCCGCAGCGATGGTCGCTCGAGGCCACCAGCCGGGCCGCGCTGGAGCGCATGGGCGTGACAGCCGACTACGTCAAGGCCGGCGATATAATCAAGGCTCGGTGTCACCCGCTTCGGGATGGCTCGCGCGGCTGCCTGCTCGGGTTCCTGAA
>DASTDQ010000324.1:0-14576 GCA_035710305.1 Vicinamibacterales bacterium
CGCTGCGCCCGACCTGCAGCGTATGCGCGACATCGGCGAGGGATGTCTCGGAGCTCGCTCGCAGGTGATCGGCAAGATTGCTCGTCGCTCGAGCCAACGCCACTGCGCTCTTCGCCGATAACACAACGAGGTGGCGCGCGCGGGAATCGGGAGCCGACTCGAGCTGCGGCGCTTCTTCCAGCACGACATGGGCGTTCGTTCCGCCGATGCCGAACGAACTGACCCCCGCCCGTCGGGGCGTTGGCCCCTCGGGCCATTCGGCGAGCGTGTCGTTGACGAAGAACGGAGTGGAGTCGAAATCAATCTCCGGATTCGGCCGCTCGAAGTGCAGGCTCGCCGGGATGCGACGATTCTCGAGTGCGAGTACCGTCTTGATCAGACCCGCGACGCCTGCGGCGACGTCGAGGTGCCCGATGTTGGTTTTCACCGACCCGATCGCACAGAACCGCTTCCTGTCCGTCCCGGCGTGAAACGCCTGTGTCAATGCGCTGATCTCACACGGATCGCCCAGTCTGGTCCCCGTTCCGTGGGCCTCGACGTAGGTAATCGTGGCCGGATCCACTCCGGCGACGGCCTGCGCCTCGCGAATGACGGCGGACTGCCCCTCCACGCTCGGCGCGGTATAGCCGACCTTGAGGTTCCCGTCGTTGTTGACGGCCGAGCCGCGAATGACGGCCCGGATGTGGTCCCCGTCCTCGAGCGCCCGGTCGAGTCTCTTCAGAAGTACGACGCCGACCCCGCTGCCGCTCACCATTCCTCCGGCCTTCGCGTCGAATGCCCGGCAATGACCGTCGGGTGAACGGGTGCCTCCTTCGCGGTACACGTATCCCGACTTCTGTGGGAAGACGATCGAGACGCCGCCGGCCAGCGCCATATCGCACTCACCGTTGAGAAGGCTTTGGCAGGCGACATGGACGGCCACCAGAGACGTGGAGCAGGAGGACTGAACCGTGATGCTGGGGCCCTTCAGATTCAGTCTGTAGGAGACCCCCGTCGCCAGAAAATCCTTGTCGTTCGCAATGACCGTCTCGAAGCCACCGGATGAACCGCGCGCGTTGCGGTTGGAGATCAGGTTCTCGAGGAGGTAACTGCTCATTGACGCTCCGGCGTAGACGCCGATCGCGCCGGGATACCGTTGAGGATCGTAGCCGCCGGACTCGAGAACCTCCCAGACACACTCCATGAAGAGGCGGTGCTGTGGGTCCATGACCTCGGCTTGCCGGGGGGCGAAGCCGAAGAACCCGGCGTCGAACCACTCGGCGTCGCGAATGACTCCCCTTGCCCCGACGTATGCGGGGTCGGCGATCAGATCGCCGCTGACGCCTTCAGAGAGCAGCTCCTCTTTCGAGAAGAACGAGATGGACTCCACCCCGTTGGCGAGGTTGCGCCAGAACTCCGCCGCGTTGGCCGCACCTGGAAAGCGGCCGGCCATGCCGATGACGGCGATCTCCGTTCCCTGTGTGTCTGTCACGGTCGCGGCCCTGTCGGGGTCAATCCAGGTCGTGCTTCCAGCCAACTAGATCGAACAGCCTCTCGTTGTGGGGAGCAAAATACTCCGCGAGCCTGGCACGAGTGTCCGTGCTCAGCTTCGCCGCGTAGCGGCCCGTATTCGTCGGCGTGAGATCCGTCGGCGCGTCTGGCAGGTTCAGGAATCGGAACATCTCTGCTGCGGCTCGCTCCGGATCGGCGAAGAGGTCTTCCGCTTTCAGAATCAGGAAGCGCTCCCTCCCGAACGCCTCGATCCAGCGCCGCACGTGCGGCTCGTAGACGCTCTGGTTCAGGAATTGTTTGCGGAACTGCGTCTCGCGCCCGCTCAGCTCATCCTCTATGCACTGTTCGAAGCTGCGCCTCTCATCCATCCTCGTCGCATGCATGTTGTAGTCCGAGTAGGCGCGGTCAATCGGGTTACGCATGCTGATAATGAAACGGGGATCCTTCGCGAAGGCCTCGATACGCCTCTGGGCGGTTGGACAATACAGGTTGAAGGGATCGCACTCGCTGGTCACGGCCTGACCCTGGGAGATCGCCCGAAGCAGCATGTGCAGCTTCAACGGGAAGAACTTCCGATAGCCGGCCAGGCTGTATCGGGCGTGACCATTGCTGATCCGCCCCCAGACGAACGCGACGGACCGGCGAAACTCCCATTGATTCTCGAAGTTCGGGAGTTGCTGCAAGTACATCAGCTCCTTCGCGAAGGCGCTGACGTGCGCGGGGTGATGCCACAGCATGTTCGTCAACGACGTGGACGCGGACTTGGTGGCACCCAGAATGAAGACTGTGGGCAACGTGCGGGCGAAGGAGGTGCTGCGTCTGGCCACGAGCTCGGCCAGCTTCGCCATGACCCACGCGTGACGCCGGATTCGCCGCGCCTTCAACGTGACGACACTCCGCGATGCTCGGTCGCGACTGGTGGCAGCCCGGCGTGGCGGGCCGCGAGTTGCGCGAGCCGGTCATGCAGCGAGACGAAGGCGTCGTCGACTCCCAGCCGATGCAGGCCGGTCGAACCACGGGTCGAAACCGAAATCGGATTGCCCATGACGACCTTGAGATCCCTCGGCCCGAACCCTGGCATCCCCGCGTGATGCATCTGCAGGTTGTCGACAATCAGCACGTCGCCGGCCTGCCAGGTGAACACCGACGAATGCTCCCACAGCGCACGCCCGAGCAGCCGCTGGTCCTCCGGATCCAACCTCTGGCCAATGCGCGGAATCGCCGGCGCGCCCGCCGGCTTCGCAGGCTGCTGTTCCGGAGCTGACCTGACAAACCGGCGCCCGAGCGGCTCCAGGAGGAAGTGCCAGAACAGACTGGGGTGCCGAATCGCCCGGGAGAGGTGAGCGATGTAGGTCAGCGCCTTCAGGACCCGCGGTCGTCTCCACGCGAGCCGGTGAAGGGCCCATTTCATGCCGCCGTAGCCCGCCAGAAAGTGGCGCTGGTGGTCCAGGTTCTTCAACTCCAGCGACAGGTTGACCTGAAGCGACGGGCGTCCGGTGTGAGGGTGGCACAGAATACTGGGCTTGTGGTTGAGCATCACCTTTCTTCCATTCCACTGGATCAACTCAACGCCGTTGTCCTTCAGGAACGTCTCGACCTCGGCCTCTGGCAGTTTGTACCGGTCGGCCACCGACTGTAAGGAGATGACGTTCGCGACGAACGACTCCGTCTCGAGTTTCGGCGCCAGGCGCTCCCGCAACCCTTCGTATGTGTTGGCCATGTGAAAGAGGGCCGTCTCCCCGCCGATCCAGGGTCTCTTCAGACAGCACAGGCATTGGAACTGAGGGACATCCGGGGAGTAGTAGTTCTCTGAATGAACTCCGCCGAATCGGAAATCGCCCCCGCTGATGAAGAACGTGCTCGTATCGAAGACATAGTCCGTTCCCTTGACAGGATCGCGTCCTTGTTCGGACATGAAGTAGCCCTTCATCGGCCGGAATCCCTGTATCGACGTCAGGGCCTCCTCGAAATCCCGCGGCGAGGTGATCCGGAAGCCCCGCAAGAGAACCGCTCCATGGCCGTACAGATCGTTTCGGATACTCTGCGTGTGAGCCGAAAGAAACGCCTTCAGGAACGACAGGTCCGAGGAGGAGGTCGCCTGAATGACGAGGGGAGTACCAGCCTCACCCGCGGGATAGGGACGCTCGGCCTCCGTGAGAAGGCGAGTGACCACCTGTTCATACTGTGACACGCTTGGACCGTTCTTCACTGCGATACTTCCCTTCACGTGTGTCGGTTACGAGTGGCGCGGCGGGACGTGGGCGTCACGATCTGCCGCGGCGAGTGTCTCGGCGCCGCCCCCGCTCTGCGACCGCCGCCAGCCGTGCCTGCGCTCGACTCCGGCTCGCGCCGCTGGCGGCCTCATCTTCTTCGGGGGACCGCCGACTCAACGCTGCCGCCAGGGACCGCACGGTGGGGTGTTGGAACATCTGGGCCATCGGCACGTTCCGGCCGAAGACGTCCTTCAGCTTCCACTGCACTTCGATCATGATGAGCGAGTCTCCGCCCGCCTCGAAGAAGTTGTCATCGACGCCGATGGTGTCGATGCCGATGGTCTCCTTCCAGATCGCGGCGATCTTCTGCTCGGCATCGGTGGCGGCGGCGACGAACGGGACCTGCAGCTCCTGACGGGTCTGATCGGGCGCCGGCAGCGCGCGGCGATCGACCTTGCCGTTGGCAGTGAGCGGCAGGGCGTCGAGCATGACGAAGGCCGCAGGTACCATGTGGCTCGGCAGGGCGCCCTGGAGATGGCTTCGCAGCTCGAGGACCGATACCCCCGACGGTTCGGCGCTGGTCACATAGGCCACGAGCCGCTTGCCACGCGAGCCGTCCTCGCGAGCCAGCACGACCGCTTCGCGCACCTGCGGGTGCTGACTCAGCACGGCTTCGATTTCGCCGAGCTCGATGCGGAACCCCCGAAGCTTTACCTGATCGTCCGTGCGCCCGTGATACTCGAGCTCGCCGTCGAGGCGATGGCGGCCGAGATCGCCCGTCCGGTAGAGCCGGGTCCCCGGCTCATCGCTGAACGGATTGGGGACGAATTTCTCGGCGGTCAGCTCCGGCCGATTCAGGTAGCCCCGACCCAGGCCGGCGCCGCCAATGTAGATTTCACCTGGCACGCTCATCGGCATTGGGGCCATGCCGCGATCGAGTACGTAGAGCTGCGTGTTGGCGATCGGCCGGCCGATCGGCACCGCACCGGAGGTCGGCGTCGCCGCGGAGACTTCGTAGACACAGCACCCGACGACGGTCTCGGTCGGGCCGTATTCGTTGACGAGCTTCGTCCGCGGGGCGTGTGTCCGCCAGAACGCGACGTCGTTTGCCGTGAGCGCCTCGCCGCCGATGACGAACGCTCGCGTGCCTCCCGGGGCCCTGTCCGGCGGGACCATCGGGCCGAGCATCTTCAGGTGGGCCGGCGTGAGCTTCACCAGGCCGAAGTCGCTGTCCGAGGCCAGGGCCGCACCAAGTGCTTCGACTTCCTGCGACTCCGGGAGCAGCACCACGCGGCGGCCGGTGAGGAGCGGGGCAATCAGGCTCGTGATGGTCGCATCGAATCCAATCGACGATTGCACCGGGGCTCCACAGCCCTCCGCCAATGGGTAGGTCCGCGTGCACCACGTAAGGTAATTGGCCACGCTCCGGTGTTCGATCAGGGTGCCCTTGGGTCGCCCGGTGGATCCCGAGGTGTACATCACGTATGCGAGGTCGTCGGCCGTGACGTCGGTCCGGCAACGCCTCACGGCTGGGGCCGCTTCGTCCCGCCAGTGACGATCGACGCATTCCACCGCCGCCGAACCGCCGGCGAGTTCGTCCCGCAGGTGTTCCTGCGTCAGGATCAAGGCCGCCGCGCTGTCTTCGAGCATGAACTGAAGCCGCTGTCTCGGATAGTCTCGCGGCAGCGGCACGTACGCGCCCCCGGCCTTGAGGACTCCAAGGATGCCGGCCACCATCTCGGGACCCCGTTCCATGAACAGGCCCACCAGCGCGTTCGGCTTCACTCCCAATGCCACCAGGCGCTGGGCCAGCTGATTGGTCCAGCGGTCGAGCCCCGCATACGTCACCGCCTGGTCTTTGTAGACCAGCGCAACCGCGTCCGGCACCTTCCCAACCTGCGCCTCGAACATCTCGTGCACGGTGCGCGGACCTTCGTACGTGGCCTCCGTGGCGTTCCAGGCGACCAGCAGATCCTGCCGCTCCGCCCCGGTCAACATCGGGATGTCGTCGATGCGTCGATCGGCGTCGCTGATCATGCCCTCGAGCAACGCCTCGAGGTGGCCGAGCATTCGTGCGACCGTCACCTGATCGAAACGGCTGGCGTCGTAGTTGATGCGAAGCGAGAACCGCTGGCCTGGCGCCGCCACCAGGGTCAATGGATAGTTCGTGCGCTCGATAGTGCGCGACCCATCGATTGTCAGCTCCTGCTGTCTCTTGAGCAGCGTCTCGTCAACCGGGAAGTTTTCGAAGACGAGCAGGCTCTCGAACAACGGCGTCCCTGCCGGAAGCTCGCTCCACCCCTGAACTCTGCTGAGCGGGCAGTACTCGTAGTCGCGTGCCTCGAGCTGTTCGCTCTGCACGGTCTGCAGCCACTTCACGAGCGGCTCGCTCCTCCGCACCCGCACGCGCACCGGCACGGTATTGATGAAGAGCCCCACCATCGACTCCACGCCGGGCAGCGAAGCGGGACGTCCGGAGACGGTCGCTCCGAAGAGCACGTCGTCGCGACCGCTGTAGCGGCTCAACAACACCCCCCATGCCGCTTGAACCAGGGTGTTCAGCGTCAGTTGTTGCTGCCGCCCGAATGACCGGAGCGCGTCGGTGGATGCCTTCGAGAGCTCGACCCCTTGTTCCGCGTGCGGTGATACTTCGCCAGCCTGCTGGGCGTGCGGGGAATCGACGGTCAGCGGTGTCGGGGCCTCGAATCCCTTCAACGTGCGCCGCCAGAACTGCGATGCGGCCTCGAGATCCTGGCGACGGTGCCAGGCAATGAGGTCTCGGTACGGGCGGGATACGACCGGCTGTACTCGTCCGCCGCCGCCGAACGACCCGTAAGCCGCCAGCACTTCGTTGAGAACGATGGGCACCGACCAGCCGTCGAGCAGAAGATGGTGATAGGTCCAGACAATCTGGTAGGAGTCCGCCGCGATCTGCAGTACGGCGAGCCGCATCAAGGGAGGATTCGACAGGTCGAACCCGCGCTGACGATCTTCCTGCAGGAACGCGTCGAGCTCCGTGCGGTGCTCCTCGGTTGACAGCTCCCGCCAATCCTGCTGCACCCATTCGATGGGGACCCGGCGGTGAACGATCTGCAAGGGCTGCCGCAGTCCCTCATGGCGAAACGAGGTGCGCAGCACGGGTTGCCGTTCGAGCACGTGCTGCCAGGCCGACTGGAACCTGGACAGATCGAGCTTGCCGTGTACCGTGCAGCAGAATTGCTCGACGTAGACACCCGACGCGCTGTCCAGCAGCGTGTGGAACAGCAGGCCCTGCTGCATCGGCGAGAGGGGATACACGTCCTCGATCTCACGGGCGGCTCCCACGAGCCGATCCAGCGCCTGCTGGTCCAGCTCCGCCATCGGGAAGTCTGAAGGCGTGCAGCCCCCGGCCTCGGCGGACTGACAGTGCCGTATCAGGGATCGAAGCGACTCGACGACGCGTCCGGCCAGTTGCTCGATCGTCTCGCGGCGGTGCAGGTGTTCACTGAACTTCAGGGACAGCCGCAGGCAGCCATCGCTGATTACGCCGCTCACGTCCAGCAGGTGGCTCCGAGTGGCACGCGGGCTCTGGGCCGGTCCCGGTGATTCGGCCGCCCAGACGAACCGCGACGACGTGGGCAGAGCCTGATCGACTTGCCCGAGGTAGTTGAACGTCATTTCAGCCCGGGGCAGGCGGGCGAGCTGCCCCTCTGCATCGCCCCCCAGGTATCGCAACAGACCGTAGCCGATGCCGCGGTTCGGCACCTTGCGAAGCTGCTCCTTGATTGACTTCAGCGATGCTCCCGGATCGTTGCCTGGCTCCCATTCGAGCGCCACCGGATACATCGCCGTGAACCAGCCCACGGTGCGCGACACGTCCACGTCCGCGAACAGCTCTTCGCGACCGTGACCCTCGAGGTCGATCAGCAGCCGGCGCTCTCCAGTCCAGGCGGCGAACGCGTCGGCCACGGCAGTCAGCAGGACGTCGTTGATCTGCGTCCGGTAGACGTCAGGAACCTGCCGCAGCAGCGCCTCGGTCTCAGACGCGGTCAGCGCCACGGTCACGCTCCGCGCCGAGCCAACGGAATTTGTGCCCTGCGGTTCGTCGATGGGAAGCCGGCCAATCGTGCTGCGCGGCGTGGACAGCCAGTAGGGCAGCTCGTCTCGCGCAGCATCCGAGGCCGCATACTCCCGGCAGCGCTGCGCCCAGACGGCGTACGACGTCGTCTTGGGCGGAAGCCGAGCCGACTCGCCGCGGCTGGCCCGATCGTAGGCAGTCTGCAGATCCTCCAGCAGGATGCGCCACGAGACGCCGTCCACCACGAGGTGATGAATCACCAGGAGCAGACGCCGTCCTCGCGCACCAAGGTCGAAGAGCGCCACTCGGATCTGTGGACCCGCGTGAAGAGTCAGACTCGCCTGGATCCTGGCGGTTTCTGCCTCGAGTGCCGTCCGCTGTTCGACGTCGTTCAGATGGGACAGATCGATGCGCGAGACCGTCGTCGAGGAGGCAGCCGTATCCTCCTGGCGCCAACCGCCATCCCGTTCCACGAAGCGCAGCCGGAGCGCGTCGTGCTGTTCCAGTAAGGCGTCAACGGCAGTCCGAAGAATGTCGGGATCGAGTGCCTCGTTGATGTCGAGCAGCACGGCCTGGTTGAAGTGATGGGGCTCCGCGAACTGCTGATCGAAAAACCATTGCTGGATCGCTGTGACGGGCGCGCCACCCGTCACGCGCCCTTGCTCGGCCTGAACGGCCGGAGCCGTGCCGGCCACGGCCGCCAGCTCGGCGATCGTCTGATGCTCGAAGACTTGTTTCGCGCTCAGGCGCAGGCCGTCCTGGTTGGCGCGCGACACGATCTGGATACTCAGGATCGAATCACCGCCCAACTCGAAGAAGTTGTCGTGCACGCCCACCCGCTCCAGGCCAAGCACCCGGCACCAGATCCCAGCCAGGCGTTGTTCGATCGGCGTGCGGGCCGGGACGAAGGCTTCCTCCAGTTCAGGACGGGTCTGTTCCGGCGCCGGCAGCGCGCGGCGATCGATCTTTCCGTTGGGCAGGAGCGGCAGGGCGTCCAGCACCACGAAGGCCGCCGGGATCATGTAGCCCGGGAGCCGATCCCGAAGGTGTTCGCGCAGTTCGGTGACCGTTGGCGGCGGACCCTCGGCGGTCAGATAGGCGACCAGCCGCTTGACGCCGGCCTGATCCTCGCGTGCCAACACGATGCCGTCTCGCACGGCGGAATGTCCGCGCAGCGCCGACTCAATCTCGCCAAGCTCGATACGGAATCCCCGGATCTTGACCTGGTGATCGATGCGGCCCAGGAAGTCGAGGCTCCCGTCGTCACGCCAACGCGCCATGTCGCCCGTGCGATAGATCCGCCGGCCCGGCTCCGCACCGAGCGCGTCAGGCAGGAACCTCTCGGCAGTCAGGTCGGGACGGTCGAGATAGCCGCGGGCCAGCCCCGCGCCACCCAGGTGGAGTTCGCCCGCGATCCCGATCGGGACTGGCGCGCGGCCCGCCTCGCCCAGATAGACACGCGTTTCAGCCAGCGGCCGACCAATCGTGGCCCGACCGCCGAGGCTTCGTCGTGCAAAGGTCGAGTAGGTTGTATCTTCCGACGGACCGTACAGGTCGCACACCTTCTCAATCGTGCGCGTTGAATAAAGTGCGTCGGACAGCTCGCTCGTCAGCGGCTCACCGGCGAGGTTCACGGTTCGGACCGAGGACGGGATGCCGCCGGTTCGCAGAAGCTCGGCGATCGCGGACGGGACCGTGTTGACGAGCGTCACGCGCTGAGCGGCCAGCAGGCCTGGCAGCTCCAGGGCCGTGGGTGCGAGCACCACGGCGCCACCGACACTCAGCGGCACGAACAACTCCCACACGGACAGGTCGAAGCAAATCGACGTGGAGGCGAGCACGCCCGCCAGTTCTTCGGACGAGTAGTTATCCTGCGACCAACGCAGGAGCGTGGTCACGCTGCGCTGTTCGATTGCCACACCTTTGGGTTGTCCCGTGGAACCGGAGGTGTAGATAACGTGCGAAAGGTTTCGGCTGTCTCCGTTCGGGCCCAGGTTCTCGCCGTTCTCCCTGGCGCAGATCTGCAGCCCGGGGTTCAGGGAAACGACGCGAGCGGTATGATCGGGCAGCACAGCGGCCGACCGCTCGTCGGCCAGCAACACCGTCGCCCGGCTGTCCTGAAGGATGAACGCCAACCGGCCTTTGGGATACGCAGGGTCCATGGGCACGTAGGCCGCCCCTGCCTTGAGCACGCCCAACACGCCCACCACCATCTCGAGCGAGCGATCGAGGCACAGGCCAACCCGCGCTTCCGGCCCCACACCGAGCGACCGCAGGTGGCGAGCCAGCTGATTGGCCTTCCGATTCAGCTCGCCGTACGTCAGCTGCCGATCTTCGAAGACCACGGCCACCGCGTCTGGAGATCGTCGGACCTGCTCCTCGATCACCTCGTGCAGGCATTCGCCCTGCGGATAATCAGCCCGTGTGTCGTTCCACTCCACCAACAGCTGGCGCCGCTCCGCGTCGCCCAGCAGCGGCAGCTCCAACACCGGACGCCGCGGGTCTGCAACGATTCCCTCGAGGAGCGTCTCGAAGTGGCTCCACATCCGGTCGATCGTCGATGCGTTGAAGAGATCGGTGTTGTACTCCAGCGATCCATTCAGACCCTGCTCGGTCTCAGACATATAGAGGGTCAGATCGAACTTTGCGGCCTCGATCGGCGCGTCGGCCTGGGTGATCACCAGGTCCGCGAGATGCAGCGACTTCAGCGCGTCGGTCTGCAGCACGAACATCACCTGGAACAACGGCGTGCGGCTCAGGTCGCGCTCCAGATCCAGCGCATCGACCAGCCGTTCGAACGGCAGGTCCTGATTCTCGTAGGCCGCGACTGCGCGATGACGGACCTGCGTCAGGACGTCGCTGAACCGGGGGTTGCCGCGCATGTCGGCGCGAAGGACCAGCGTGTTGACGAAGAACCCGATCAGCCCTTCCACTTCGGCCCGTGTGCGCCCGGCAATCGGCGAACCGACCAGGATGTCCGGCTGTCCCGTATAGCGGTGCAGCAGGGTCTGGAACGCCGCCAGCAGCGTCATGAAAAGCGTCGTCCCCTCCTTCCCACTGAGCTCCCTCAGTGAAGCCGCAAGGCGCCTCGAGAGGCGGAATCGCCGCGCGGCTCCGTGAAAGGTCTGCGCCGCGGGGCGCGGACGGTCGGTTGGCAGCTCGAGGGCGGGCGGGACAGCCTTGAATTCCTCCGTCCAGAAGACGAGCTGCTGCCGGGCAGGCTCGCTCTCGAGCCATTCGCGCTGCCAGGCCGCGTAATCGGCGTACTGAATCGGCAGCTCGGCCAACGGCGAAGGCGTGCCGTTCGAGAAGGCCCCGAATGCCTTCGATACCTCGTGCACGAGCACATCGTTCGACCATGCGTCGGTGTTGATGTGGTGCTGGGACAGCAGCAGGACATGGTCCAGGTCGTTGAGCTGCATGACGCACGCGCGAACGAGTGGACCGCGGGCCAGATCGAAGAGCCGGAGAGCATCCTCGGCTGCCAGACGATGAGCCACGAGATCTCGTTCCTGCAGGGGCACGCCACGGAGGTCGATTAGACGCACGCGTAACCCGGCGTACGGAGCGATCACCTGCCGCGCTTCGCCGTCCACGGTCGGGTACGTCGTTCTCAGGACCTCGTGCCGGCGAACTATTTCTTCCAGTGACTGTCCCAGTGATTCCAGGTTGAGCGGACCCGTCAGCCGAAACGCGAACGGCCGGTTGTAGGCGCTGCTGTTGGGCTCGAGCTGTTCCAGGAACCACAGGCGCTGCTGGGCGAACGACAACGGGAGCGTCCGGTCGCGTGACACCGGCTTCAGCGCGGAGGCCACTCCGGACGTTCCGGCGCCGATGAGCGTCTCGATCGACTCCGCGATTCCCGCCACGGTTGGCGTGTCGAACAACGCGGGCAAAGGCAGATCGACGCGAAACGCTTCGCGCACGCGCGTGATCAGCTGCATGGCCAGCAGCGAGTGGCCGCCACACTCGAAGAAGTCGTCGTGGATGCCGAGGCCGGTCTTTCCCAACACGGCGCACCAGATCCCCAGCAGCGTTTCTTCGGTGCGGGTTCGCGGCGGCACAGGCGATCCCGGCCCCCGCTCGGTGACGTGCTCGACGGCCGGCAAGGCCTTGCGGTCCACCTTCCCGTTGCGATTGAGAGGCAGTGCGTCCAGCCAGACGATCGCGCCGGGCACCATGTAGTCGGGGAGCTGTGCGCGGACCCAGTCTCGTAATTCGTCGGTCGTGACCTGGGCACCGCGTCGGCGAACCGCGTAGCCGACCAGCCGCTTGTCGCCCGACGGGCTCTCGGATACTGTCACGACGACGTCGTCGATCGCCTCGTGCCGCTCGAGCGCCGACTCGATCTCCCCCAACTCGACGCGGAAACCGCGAATCTTGACCTGATGGTCGACGCGGCCGACGAACTCGACGTTGCCATCGGCGAGATGGCGCGCCAGGTCTCCGGTTCTGTACATCCGGGCCCCCGGCTCCGCGGCAATCGGATCGGGGATGAAGCGCTCGGCTGTCTGATCCGGGCGATCGAGGTAGCCTCTCGCGAGACCGGCGCCTGCGATGTGCAACTCGCCGTTGACGCCGACCGGGACCGGACGCGCCCGAGAATCCAGCAGGTACACCCGCGAGTTGCTCAACGGCCGGCCGAGTGGAAGCGTGTCGCTCTCGTCTCTTCGGATGTGCCCTCGCTCGTGGCGATAGGCGAGGACGCCGACGGTGGCTTCCGTCGGACCGTAGTGGTTCACGATCTGGCAATCGTCCGAGAGCGACTCCAACCGGCTCACGAGATCCCACGTCGAGGCTTCGCCCCCGACCACAAGACAGCGGCGCGGAAGCAGCCGCGCCGGGCGCGGAGCGGACAGCAGGGCAGACAGATGGCTGGGGACGATCTTCAGGCAGTCGATGGCGTGGCGCTCGCCGTAGTCGGCCATTGCGCCAGGATCCAGGACGCGATCCTGGGGAACAACGTGCAGGCAGCCCCCACCGAGCAGCGCCGGAAAGATCGCGGTGTTGCCAAGGTCGGCTGCGTAACTGGAGACGGTTGCAAAACTGACGTCGCCCGGCTGCCGGAGCCGTTCACGGACGCCGTGCACGTAGTTGACGAGCTGCCGGTGCTCGACGAGCACTCCCTTGGGAGTGCCGGTCGATCCCGAGGTGAAGATGGCGTAGGCCAGGTTCGCCGGCGAGACGCCGCTGAGGCAGTTCTCGGCTTTCTCCTGCGAGATCGCGCGCTGCGTCCCGGCGTCCAGGACAACCAGTTTCGCCGCACACCCCGAAAGCAGATCCGCGAGATGCGGCTGGCAGACGACGACCGGTGCGCGCGACTCGGCGAGCAGCAGGGCCAGCCGTTCGGCGGGCAGGCTGGGGTCCAGGGGCACGTACGCGCCGCCGGCCTTGAAGACTCCCAGCATGCCTACGATCATGTCGAGCGAACGCTCGACACACAGCGCGACCGGCACGTCAGAACCGACGCCCAGCGAGCGCAGGTAGCGCCCGAGTCGATTGCTCCGGGAGTTGAGCTCACCGTAGCTCAGTAGTTGATCTTCGTAGACGAGCGCCGTCCGGTCCGGACTCTGGCTGGCGACCTCCTCGAAGCATTCGTGGACCGAGCGATCGATCGGCTCGTCGCTTCTGACGCCGTTGAATCCGACGACGATCTCCTGCCGCAGCGTCTCGTCGAACAGATCCAGATCGAGAACCAGCGCCCGCGGGTTGTCGATGGCGCTCCTGACGAGTGCCTGGTAGTGCCGGGCCAGGTGCTCGATCTGCCGGCTCGACAGCACGTTGGGATCGAAGTGCCACTCGATGCCGACGGCGTCGCCGCGCTGCACGCAGTTGACCTTGACGGCAAAGCGATCCGTGCACGCGAAGCTGCGGGCAACTGAGAACGTGACCGGCCCGACGACCCTGGCGGGCGGCAGCGCATGGAACTCGAACGACAAAGGAAAGAAGGCTGGCTCGCCGTCGCGTCCGGCGCCTTCGACATCCCGCTCCCAGGAGAAGTCGAACTGCCGGTCCGAGGCCGCGCGGCGGGATCTGGCGACCGCCTCGAGGACCTGGTCGAATCGGGTGTGCTCCCCGAATTGACTCCGCACCGGGAGCGTCATCGACATCAGCCCGCAGCCGTCCCGCAGCGTGTCGTGGCCTCGATCGTCCGCGATGGCGCCGGTCACCACTTCGGGCTGCCCGGCCAGCCGCCACACGAGCGCCTGCCAGCAGGCCAGGTAGAAGTCCGATGCGGGGACTTGCTGGTCCCCGGCCAGCGCCGTCGCGGACAACACCGTCAGGTGATCGATCGGCGAGGCGGTCATCGCGACGTCGAACGGTGCCGGCTGCTCACCGTTTCGCGCCCGGTAAAGCGTCGAGAGGAGGGAGGCGCTCAGACGCTGTTCGCGCCAGTACGTGCGGGCCGGCGATTGCTCGTCTTCTTCGAGAAGCTGCCAATGCCAATCCGCGAAGTCGGCGTACTGAAGCGGCTCGTCCCCGGCGGCCTCGGCCCCCGAGTAGGCCCTCACCACTTCCTCGAAGAGATTCGTCAGCGACCGCGCGTCCGCGCAGAGCGACGGCAGGCTCACGATCAGGTAGTGCTCGGTCGCGGCGACCGTGGCGAGCGTCAGCCGCAGCGTCGGCGCCGTCTCGAGGCTCACCGCACGGGTTCGCTCGTCGCGTAGCAGTTCATCGAGCGAGGTGTCCACCTGCGCCGGACTCCTGCCGCTCCAGTCGAGCCGCTGCCAGGACAATTCCTCGACATCCGAAATCACCTGCCACGGAACCCGTATGCCCGACTGAAGGCGATACGTCGTCCGCAGGATCTCGAG
>DASTDQ010000325.1:0-2070 GCA_035710305.1 Vicinamibacterales bacterium
CTGGACGACGATGTGGCGCGGGGCGGTCACCCGGTGGTGATGCTCAGCCACGGATATTGGCAGCGCGCCTTTGGCAGCGACCCGCAGGTGGTCGGCCGCGTGCTGCGCATGGGCCGGCGCAGCTACACGATCATCGGCGTCGCCCCGGCCGACTATCCGGGCGGCGTTCCTGTGCTGACACCAGCGTTCTACATCCCGATGACCATGCTGGACGAGGTGATGGGATTCGAGATGCTCGACGAGCGCTTCGTCCACAATTTCTTCGTCAAGGCACGGCTTGCCCCCGGAGTGACCAGAGTCCAGGCCGAACACGCCGCGTCGCTCGTGGCGGCGTCGCTGACCGCGACGCGGCCCGAGGGGTGGGTCCCCGGCGCGAAGTTCGCGCTCGTGCCGACGTCCGAGGTGCAATTCCTCCCCGGAGTGGACGGGCTTCTGCGCGCCGCGACCTGGCTGCTGACGGCCGTCGTGGGACTGGTGCTGCTGCTGGCGAGCACGAACCTTGCGAGCTTTCTGCTGGCGCGCGCTATCGACCGCGGCCAGGAGGTGGCCGTGCGCCGCGCCCTCGGCGCGACACGCGGGGCACTCGCGCGTCAACTGCTCGTCGAGAGCGTGCTGCTCGGGCTCGGTGGGGCGGCGGCCGGCCTGGCCCTGGCGTTCGCGCTCCTCAACGTGCTGCTGTGGGTCGATCTTCCGTTGTCCTATGGCATGACGCTCGACGTGCACTTCGGTCTCGACTGGACGATGTTGTTCGAGTGGAGAGTGCTCGCGATCGCAGCAGGCGCTGGCGTGCTGGCTGGGGCATTCCTCGGAATCATTCCAGCCGTTCAGGGCACGCGCGCCGATCCCGGCGCGGCGCTCAAGACGGGAAGCCGGGGGAGCGACGCTCCCCGGGCGCTCAGGTGGCGCAACGTGCTCGTGGTTGCGCAGGTTGCCATATCGCTCGTGCTGCTCGTCGGGGCCGGCCTGTTCCTGAGGGGCTGGCAGCAGACGCTGGCCGTGGACCCCGGCTTCGGCCGCGAGCCGACGGCGATCGTTTCGGTTATGGTGCCGGTCAGACAATCGGCTCCGGACGAGGCCGTGCGTCGTACGCGTCTCCTGTTGGAGCGCTTCCGGGCACTGACCGGCGTCGAGGCCGCCGGCGTCATCCAGCCGCTGCCGCTCGAATTCAACTTCAGCTTCACCGACTTCACGATCGACGGACGCATCCCCCCCGCGGGCCAGGAGACCTTCCGCGCGGATAGCGCGTTCGTGGACGGCGGGTTCTTCGACGCGGCCGGAATGGACATCGTGGAGGGCCGGACGTTCAACGACGACGACCGGCGCGATAACAGGCCTGTCGCGGTGATCAGCCGTGCGATGGCCCGTCGGTACTGGCCCGACGGGGAGGCATTGGGGAGAATTCTTCGCCGTCCTGACCCCGCGTTGCCCGACGTGGAGATCGTCGGCGTAGCAGGCGACATCATGGTGCGATCGCTCGGCGAGCCGCCACGCGATGTCATTTACACGCCTTATACCCAGGGCCCGGGCATACCGATGCTGAATTTCCTGGTCCGCACAGCCGGTGACCCGGCCCGGATGCTGCCGATCCTCGCCAGCGCCGGACAGGAGGTCGTGCCCGACCTGCGCGTGGTGCAGTCCACGACGATGACGAAGCACTTGAGCCTATCGCGCCTGCCGTCGCAGATCGCCGCGTTCCTGCTCTCGGCGTTCGGGGTGATGGCTGTGGCGCTGGCCTCTGTCGGACTCTATGGGATGGTGCGGTACACCGTGGCGATGCGGACCCGCGAGGTCGGGATCCGCATGGCGCTCGGGGCCGAGGCGGCCGTCGTCACGCGACTGCTCGCGGCGCGCGGGCTGCGGCTGGTGCTGCTCGGGAGCGCCATCGGCGTGGCCGCGTCGCTGCTCGCTGCACGCTTCCTCGTGACGATGCTGTACGGCGGCAACGCATTCGACCCGGTCGCGTTCGTCGGTGCGCCGCTCGTCCTCGGCGCGGCAGCGTGGCTGGCCGCGTATCTGCCCGCGAGACGCGCCAGCCGCGTGGACCCGCTCGCCGCGCTCCGCAGCGAGTGA
>DASTDQ010000326.1:0-3267 GCA_035710305.1 Vicinamibacterales bacterium
GCCGACATCGCGGCGATACCCGGCGTGTCCGCGTTGGAAACGCGCGTCGTCTCCGCGGTGACGCTCGACCTCGAGCAGCTCGACGAGCCCGCGGGCGCGCAGCTCGTGTCGATTCCGGCCAACCGCCGCCCTCGCGTCAACGACCTCTTTCTCCGTCGCGGACGCTGGGTCGAGCCCGGGCGGCCCGACGAGATCCTGGCCAGCGAGGGATTCGTCGTGGCGCACGGACTCCAACTTGGCGACCAGGTTCCCGCGCTGATCAACGGCCGCCTGCGCCGCCTGACGATCGTCGGCGTCGCCCTGTCACCCGAGTACGTCTACAGCATCAGGCCGGGAGAGTTGGTGCCCGACGACAAGCGGTACGGGATCTTCTGGATGGACAAGAGGGCGCTGGCCGCCGCCTTCGACATGGAGGGTGGCTTCAACGACGTCACGCTCGCCGTCGCTCCGGGGGCGTCAACCGAGGAAATCATCTCGAGGCTCGATCGCCTGCTCGAGCCGTACGGGGGGCTTGGCGCTATTCCGCGTGCGCTCCAGCTCTCGCACTGGGCGGTGGAGAACGAGCTGTCCCAGCTCCAGAGCTTCGGGTTCCTGCTGCCGCTCATCTTTCTGATCGTCGCCTCCTTCATCCTCAACGTGGCCCTGACGCGCGCGCTCGCCCTGCAGCGGTCTCAAATCGCCTCGCTCAAGGCCCTCGGCTACGACAATCTTTCGCTCGGGTGGCACTACTTGAAGTGGGCGCTCGTCATCGGAGCCGTGGGCGTTGTCATCGGTGTCGCTGCGGGCGTGGCCCTCGGCACGATGATCATCGAGCTCTACAACGTCTACTTCCGCTTTCCGGAGCTCGCCTTCAACGTGACGCTGCGGGTCGTCGTCGGCTCCGCGGCACTGACGATCGCCGCGGCAGGCGCGGGCGCGCTGGGCGCCGTCGTTCGCGCCGTGAAGATCCCCCCGGCCGAGGCGATGCGACCCGAAGCACCCGCGCGCTACAGACGGACTGTGCTCGAAACCCCGCTCATCTCGAGGCACCTGGGCACCGCCGGCCGCATGGTGCTCCGGAACATCGCGCGCCACCCGTTCCGCGCCTCGGCGTCCATCTTCGGCATCTCGTTCGCGGTCGCCATCCTGATGATCGGCCTGGTGTTCACGGATGCGATCGAGCAGCTGATCCTGACGCAGTTCTTCGAGGCCGAGCGGCAGGACGTCACCGTCAACTTCGTCGAGCCGCGCGGAGACGATGCCCGGCACGCGCTCGCGCGGCTGCCGGGCGTCATTGCCGTGGAGCCTCAGCGGACGGTGGCCGCCCGCGTGCGCGCCGGCCATCGCGAGCGCTATCTGGCGATCAGCGGAGTCCCTCGAGTCCCCCGGTTCCGGCGGATTGTCGATCGCAACGGCGAGCCGATCCGCCTGCCGCCGGGCGGCGTCGTGCTGTCGCTCACGCTGGCGAACGTGCTGGGCGTCAAGCCGGGCGACATGGTCACGATGGACGTGCTCGAAGGCCGACGTCCGACTCGGCAGATCGAGGTGTCGGGGCTCGTCGACGATCTGCTCGGCCTGTCGGCGTACATGGACATCGACGCGCTGCACCAGATGATGCAGGAGAGCGACGTGATCACGGGCGCGCTCATGCTGGTCGACTCGTCGGAGGAGCCCCGCCTCGCGACGACGCTCAAGGCCACTCCCGCGGTCGCCGGGACCGGCTTCAAGCGGGCCGTGCTTAGAAGCTTCCGCGAGGTGCTCGCGGCCAATATGGGTCTGTCGATCTTCATCAACCTGCTCTTCGCGGGCGTGATCGCATTCGGCGTGGTGTACAACGCCGCGCGCATCTCGCTGTCGGAGAGAAGCCGCGAGCTGGCGAGCCTCCGGGTCCTGGGCTTCACCCGCGCGGAGATCTCTCTCATCCTGATGGGCGAGCTCGCGCTGCTGACGCTCGTGTCGCTGCCAATCGGAGCGCTGTTAGGATACGGCCTGGCCGCGCTCATCGTCGGATCGATCGACAGCGAGGTGTACCGGTTTCCGCTCTACGTGTCGCGGGAGGCGGTCGCCTGGTCGTTTCTGGGCATCATCGCCGCGGCGCTCATCTCGGGCCTGATCGTCAGGCGCATGCTGGACAAGCTCGACCTGGTCGCGGTACTGAAGATCAAGGAATAAGGGGTCGGGAGTCATTTTCCGCTTACTTCACTGAGGGAAAATGACTCCCGACCCCATTCCCCATTTTCACGGAGGTTGCGTGCGCTTTCTGAAGAACAAACGGTTGATTGCCTCCGTGCTCGTCGTCGCCGCGATCGTCGCCGCCGCCCTGTGGCCCCAGTCGATGGAGGTCACGGTTGCGCGCGCCGTCCGTGGCCCGATGCAGGTTACCGTCGACGAGGACGGCGAGACGCGGGTGCGCGATCGATTCACGATCTCCGCCCCGGTGAGCGGCCGCGTGCAGCGCATCGAGATCGAGCCAGGCGACCCGGTGGTCCGCGGCACGACGGTCCTGGCACGAATCACGCCGGCCGCGTCGCCGCTGCTCGATCCGCGTACGAGCGGAGAGCTGAAGGCCGCGGTGGACGCGGCGACGGCGGCGGTCGGACAGGCGCGGGCCGAGCGCCAGCGCGCCGCGACGACGCTCGAGCGCGCGCGATCGCTGCTCCGGCGCCAGCAGGAGCTGCTGAAAGTGGGCGCGGTCGCCAGCGATACGCTGGAGGACGCCGAGACCGCTGTCGCCACCGGCGAGGAGGCGGTGCGCGCGGCCCAGTTCACGGAGCAGCGGGCGGAGTACGAGGTGCAGCTCGCGCGCGCCCGGCTGGCGGCGCCGTCCGCGTCGGGAAACGCCGTCCACATCGTGTCGCCGGTCAACGGCGTCGTGCTCAAGCGCTACCGCGAAAGCGAGTCGGTCGTTCCCGTCGGCGATCCGCTGCTCGAGATCGGCGAGCCGGGCCGGATGGAGATCGTGGCCGATCTGCTGTCAACCGATGCCGTGCGCGTCATGCCGGGCGCGGACGTGCTGATCGAGCAATGGGGCGGCGGGCACACGCTCCACGGGCGCGTCAAGCGCGTCGAGCCCTCGGGCTTCATGAAAGTGTCGGCGCTCGGCGTCGAGGAGCAGCGCGTCAACGTCGTCGTGGACTTCACCGATTTGGCGGAAGCGGCCAGGCTCGGCGACGGCTACCGCGTCGAGGTCCGCGTGGTGCTGTGGCAGGAGAAGGACGTGGTGAAAGTGCCCGTGGGGTCGCTGTTCCGCCAAGGCGAGGACTGGGCGGTGTTCGTCGTGGACGCCGG
>DASTDQ010000327.1:0-7813 GCA_035710305.1 Vicinamibacterales bacterium
TCACCGAGGCCACGGTCGAAGGCGAGGCCGAGTCGAACAAGATGGTCGATCGCGACGAGGACTACAACACGCGCTACGGCGGATACGCCGGCAACCTGCTCGCCTTCAAGCGGACGAAGCTGATCCCCCGGCACGCGGCCGTGATCGACCTGACGGCGATGGTGAAAGCGGCAGGCGCCGACACGCCCGAGGAAGTCGTCGATCACTTCGTCCACCGGTTCCTTCGAGTGACGCTTGCGGACAAGGACCGCGCGGCGCTGGTCGAGTTCTTCCGCGGAAAGCTCGGGTCGTCGTCCATCCGGCCGAGCGCGACGCTGGAGTCGTCGCTGCGCGAGCTGCTCTACCTGGTATTGAGTACACCGGAATATCAGTTGGGTTAGGCTGACCCCGACCGGAGGTTCCTATGCGCTGTTCGTGCTCCCGTCGAGACTTCCTCGTTCGCGGCATGTACGGCCTCGGACTGGGTGCGGGACTGCCGCTCATACTGAATCGCACCTCCGCCGCGCTCGCCGCGGAGGCGCTGCAGGGGACCAGCGTCGAGCGCCATCCCAACCGCATCCTCGTCGTCCTCGAGCTGTCGGGCGGCAACGACGGCCTGAACACCGTCGTCCCGTTCGGCGATCCGGCGTACTACCGCGCGCGGCCGACGCTCGCGATCGCGGAGCGCGAGACCATCAAGGTGGCCGGCGGCTTCGGCTTCCATCCGTCGATGGTCGGATTCGAGCGGCTCTACAAGGAGGGCCAGCTTGCGGTCGTCCACGGCTGCGGCTACGACCATCCCAGCCTCTCGCACTTCTCCTCGATGGGCTTCTGGCACACCGGCGTGCCGAACGGCGGTGAACCGCTCGGGTGGCTCGGACGGCTGGCCGACGAGACGTTCGACGCCGGTCAGCGGAACACGATCGTCAACCTCGGCAACTCGCAGTCGCTCGCGGTCCGCAGCGGCCGGCACTCGCCGCTCGTGTTCGACGATCCCGCCCGCTTCCGGCGCGATGGGACCGACGAAGAGAAGCGCGTGCTCAACGCGATGAGCCAGCCTCGCGAGACGACGAACGCGACGCTCAAGTTCCTCGCGTCGACGGCGCAGAACGCAACCGAGAGCTCCGACTTCGTTCGCCGCGCCTCGTCGTCCTACCGGACGACGGTGGATTACGGGAGCGGCGGCGGGCTCGGCGGGAACCTGCAGAGGGTCGCGGCGCTCATCGCCGCGCAGATGCCGACGCGCCTGTACTACGTCACCTACTCGGGGAACAACTTCGACACCCACGTGCAGCAGGCCGACTTGCACACGCGGCTCCTGATGTACACGGCCGATGCCGTGCGGGGATTCATGGAGGACATCAGGCGCATCGGGCGCGAGGACGAGGTGGCGGTGATGATCTTCACCGAGTTCGGGCGGCGCGTCGAAGAGAACGGGAGCCTCGGCACCGATCACGGCACCGCGACGCCGATGTTCGTCCTCGGCCAGGGCGTCAAGGGCGGCTTCTACGGGCGTCATCCGAGCCTCACCGATCTGGACGACGGCAACATGAAGATGACCACCGACTTCAGGCGCGTGTACGCCACGATGATCGAGGAGTGGCTCGGGTGCAGAGAGGCGCAGGCGATCCTGAAGGGGCGCTTCGAGCCGCTGGGCGTCTTCGCGTAGCCACGAAGACACGAAGACCCCAATCGGTAGTACGTAGTGTCCGGCTTCAGCCGGACCGTGATCGCGCGTAGTGTCCGGCTTCCTTGGGCGCCGAAGCGCGTCGCGCGAAGGCGGCAGCCGGACTGTCCGATTCAAGGGGGAACACATGCTTCGTTCGTCCGTCGCCGCCACCGTCACGGTGTTACTCGGTCTCGCCGCGCTGTCGGCCCAAGCCCCGCAGGGCGGGCGCGGCGGTCGGGGCCCCGCTGCAGGACAGACGGTCGAGAAGATCCGGGAACTGAAGCCAAACCTCTACATGATCACCGGCGGAGGCGCGAACACGCTGGTCCGCGTGACCACTGACGGGTTGATCGTCGTCGATACGAAGAATCCGGGCGACGAGAACTACAAGCGCGTCATGGAAGAGATCGCGTCGGTTTCGCCGCTTCCCGTGAAGTACGTGCTCAACACGCACCATCACCCCGATCACGTCGGCAACAACCAGAAGTTCATCGACGCCGGGGCGCAAGTCGTGGGCCTCGAGGCGCTGAAGACGCACATGACGAGCGATCCGCGGACGAAGGAGATTCCCGGTCCGCCGACGATCACTTTCGCGAAGGACTACGTGCTCAAGCTGGCCGGCGCCGTGGTCGAAGCGCACGCCTTCGGCCGCGGGCACACGGGCGACGACACGATGGTGTACTTCCCGGACGCGAAGGTGGTGATGGTCAGCGACCAGATCACCAACGCCACGCCGATCGTCGATTTCGCGAACGGCGGGAGCGCCGTCGAGTGGACGAAGGTTCTGGACGGCGTGCTGAAGCTCGACTTCGAGATGGCCATTCCCGGCCGCGGAGATCCGAAGACGCGCGCCGAGGTCCAGGCGTTCCGGACGAACTTCGCCGCGCTCGTCAGCCGCGCATCGGACGCGATCAAGGCAGGCGCGGGCCGTGACCAGCTCGCGGCGCAGGTCAAGACCGACGATCTGGGCTGGCAGTTCAACCCGCAGTTCTTCGGCCAGCTCTACGACGAGCTGACGAAGAAATAGCCGGACGGTGTACAGTCATTCCATGAGCCGATTCCGGAGGATGTCGATGCGAACCACTACTGTCGTGGCGCTGTTCGTCGCGCTGTTGCTGCCGGCCGTCGCCGACGCGGGACAGGTGTACGGGACGATCGTCATGGGAGGCCAGGGCGTCAAGGACGCCAGCGTCGAAATCAAGTGCGGCGATGCCGCGGCCGCCACGGGATCCACCGCCGCCGACGGCGCCTACCGGATCAACGTCCCGCAGCAGGGCCAGTGCACGCTCGCGCTCCCGGCCTACGCCGGGGCGTCGATTGTCGTCTTCTCCAGCCCGAATCCCGCCCTGTACAACCTGGAACTCGTTCGCCTCGCGGACGGCAAGCACGAGCTGCGGCGGCGGTAGCCGTGAGCGACGGCAGCGTTCCCGTTCCGACGCCCGCCCCAGCCCCTGCCCCTGCCGACAATCCGGGACGGGGGCCATTCATCGAGCTCGTCAAGGTGCTGGCCCTGCCGGTGGTGACACTGGTCCTCGGCTTCCTGTTCAACTCCTCTCTGAGCGAGCGTCAGCAGATCGACAACAACGTCCGGCTGTACGCCGAGATGATGGGGCGCCGTGAAGAGGCCGACAGCAACCTTCGCAAGGACATGTTCAATTCGATCCTGACCACGTTCCTCGCCAAGGACCCCAATCAGCGGCTGTCGTCCGAGGATCAGATCCGCCAGCAGATACTCAGCCTCGAGCTGCTCGCGTACAACTTCCACGAGTCGCTCGACATCGCACCGCTCTTCAAGGACGTGGCGCGGCGGATTGCCGAGGAGAAGGGCGCCGCCACCGGCGAGCTGCGCTCGCGCCTCGAGTCGGTGGCGCTGCAGGTCATCGAGCACCAGTTCACGGCGCTCTCCGACGTCGGCATGGTGGAGCGCGGCGACGCCCTGCCAGCCAGGATCAATGACTTCCAGGCGCACATCATGTTCGGCGCCAACACCGTTCCGGATCCGAGCGTGAAGCCGGGCGAGGGGGCCGCTCGCCTCTGCCTGTCGATGGAAGCGACCGACGGGACGCGGCACTACCGGCAGTTCAGGCTGGAGCTCATCGGACACAACGAGTCGGCGCACGAAGTGCAGGTGAGGCTGTTTGTGTCGCAGATACTGACGGAGGCCGAGTGTCAGTCGGCCACGCTGGATCTCCAGAGCAAGAAAGAAGTGGACACGAATTTCCTGGTCGGGCTGTTCGACTTTCCGATGATCGACAACACCCGCCTGTCCGGCGGCGAGCGCTGTGCCGTGTCGCTCACGGCGCTCAATCCGAACGTGGTGAGTATCGCGCTGGCGTACTTTCCCGCCTCGCGCGCGAGCCTGAAGGACAAGCCGTATTACGACGAGGTGATTCGCATTCTGCGCAACCGGTCCCAGCGATAGCTCAGAGCCAAGCGCCGAGCTGTTCCCTCCGAGTCAGTTTTCGGAAGGCCTCTCGATGCTGTCGATCACGAGCATGTCGAGCTCGGTGCGCGTCGACTCGAGCTTCAGCCCGAGTTGCTCCTGCACGGCGGTGAAGACCGACGGCGCTTCACCCGGTGTGCTCGCCACGTCTGGTCCGCGTAGACCTGCCATTCGCGCATACTCCAGCACCACGCGGTAGTAGCCAGTCAGGCCGGTCTTGTCGACGATGTATCGACCCGCTGCGGGGCGCAGGAATCTGGCGAGCGTCGCCATCGTCATGTCGCCTTCCATCCTGTTGCCGGTCATTCTCGTGGTGCAGGGCGGGACGGGTGAACGGGGAGCTGGCAGCACCGGCACCGATCGCTCGGGCGGCGTACCGCCCCGCGCGGCTTCCGCCTCGGCGCGCTGTGCTGCAAAGCGCGCCTCGCAATCGACTTCGGCAGGCTTTACCTGTGGACCGAGCTTACCGTCGCCGCGCGCCACGACGAGCGCAAACGCCGGCTGCTCGCGCTTTTCGTAATGCGCCTTGAGCTTGAAGCGATCGGCCAGCATCGCCCGCATCATCTCCCGTCGATCGTCGGCCGACGGACTCGCCGGCAGCGCGGCCGTCGCCATCACGTCGTAGCGCTCCGATGTGGCCCAGGCCGGCAGTCCGACGACTTCCGACGCTCCCGAGGTGGGATAGGCCGACGCGATCAGGAACTGGACCGAGCTGTTCACCATCGTGAAGCCGCCATCGGGGGCCTGGCGCATGCTGTTGCCGAGCGAATTGCTCGTGTTCCGCTTGATCGACACGACGTCGAAGGTTGGTCCCGGGGGCGACTGCGCAAGGGCCGATGTGATGGTCAGCGCCACGAGCACGATGGTCAGTCGTAGACGTCGCATGCCTGCCTCCCAGCCGTCACACCGTCAGTCGTTGCGGATGACCTTGCCGCCTTTCATCACGAACTTCACCCGCTGAAGCTCGGCGATGTCGGCGAGCGGGTCACCGGCCACGGCGACGAGATCCGCGAACTTCCCCTTGGTGATCGACCCGACGTCGTTCTGCCACCCCATCACTTCGGCGTTGACGATCGTCCCTGCCTGGATGGCGCGCGCCGGGGCCATGCCCGAACGCTTGACGAGCGCCTCGAAGTCGAGCGCCTGGGTGCCATGCGGATACGTCGATCCGTCGGCGCCGCTGCCGACCATGACCTTGAGCCCCTTCGTGGCGACCGACATGGCAACGGCCTTGTCGAAGATCGGGATCATCCGGAACTTGCCGCCGGTGTTCTTCGCGTCGTTGTCGTCCATGTAGGGCTCGGTGTAGCGCACGAGCGTCGGGTCGAAGGCGAGCCCCTTCTTGACCATCGTGTCGAGCTGCTGCTGGGTCAGGCCGTACCCGTGCTCGACGGAATCACATCCAGCGACGATGCTGAACTCGAGGCCGTCGCCGCCGAAGGCATGACACGCCGCCTTCTTGCCGAGGCGGTGGGTCTCGTCCACGAGCGCCTGCAGCACCGGCAGGGGATACGTGAGCACGTACCGCGCTTCGCCCGTCGGCGTGAAGGAGTAGCCGCCGGTCGGGTAGAGCTTGATCCAGTCCACGCCCCGGTCCGCGTGCTCCTTGACCGCGGCGCGCGCGTCCTCGACCGACCGGACGACGATGCTGGCGAGCGGGTTGGGCGGAGTCGAGGGATCGGCGGGCTTGGCGCCCCAGGCGATTCCGCGTCCCGACACCTGCAGTCTCGGGCCGTCGATGTCGCCCCAGTTGATCGCGTTGCGGACATCGACGTCGCCGTAGCCGTTGCCGTGGGAGCCCATGTCGCGCATGGCCGTGAAGCCTGCCTGCAGATCCGCCTGCGCATTCTGGATGGCGATCAGCGTCGATCGCTCGGTCGTCCAGTTCTGCCGGCGGGTGTTGTAGATGTGCGAGTGGGTGTCGATGAGGCCGGGCAGAACCGTCGCCTGGCTGAGATCGATCACCGGCACGCCCGCTGGAATCCGCACCTGGCCCTCGGGGCCGACCTCGGTGATCCGCTCGCCGGTGACGAGCACGACCTGCCTGGTCAGCATCCGGCCGGCGACGCTGTCGAACAACCGGCCGGCACGGACGGCGACTGATGTCGGCGACGGCGGGCACTGCAGGACGCCCCCCTCGTTGTTCACGCAGGGCTGGGTGCCGGCAAACCGCCACGGACTGGGCGCGCGCTGACGCTGTGGCGTCGAGGGCGCCTGCGCCGACGGAGCGTTCGAAAGCGCAACCAGGCCGAAAACGACACCCAGCACGACTGACGCGCGATTCATATTCCCTCCATGATCACGGTCCGGCCGAAGCCGGACACGACGACTGCCCGTACCGTGTCGTACGTAGTGTCCGGCTTTAGCCGGACCTGCGGATTATACAGACGCGTCGGCGCCGCGACGCGGCCGATGTGGACGCCTGTTGACAGGAGCCGCGGACTGGTGTTATTTATCTCGCACGTGCGAGATAAATAACACTATGGCGAAACCGCTCCACGCCCTGTTGAGCCGACGCGAGCGGCAGATCATGGACATCCTCTTCCGCCGCGGCCGAGCCACGGCCGCCGAAGTGATGGACGAGCTGCCCGGCGAGCCTGGCTATTCGACGGTTCGCACCCAGCTCCGGGTGCTCGAGGAAAAGGGATACGTCCGTCACGACGACGACGGGGTGAGGTTCGTCTACACGCCGGCGGTGACGCGTCAGTCCGCGCGGAAATCCGCCCTCAGGCACCTGATCGACACGTTCTTCGACGGTTCGCCCGAGAAAGCGATGGCCGCCCTGCTTGGCGGCGAGGCCTCGAAGCTCTCGGCCGAGCAGCTCGAGCGCATCGCGGAGCTGATCGAGAAGGCGAGGAAGGAGGGGGCGCGATGAGCCTCGCACTCGCGGCGTTCGTCGACGTCACCATCGTCCTGGCCCTGACGCTCGGTGTCTCGGTTGCGCTGAGGCGGCGCTCCGCGGCGTTGCGGCACGCCGTGCTTGGCGCCGGGTTGCTGGCCGCGGCGGCCGCTCCCGCGCTCGAGATGCTCGTCCCCGCCTGGGAGGTGCCGATCGCGTGGGGATCAACCGCGCGGGCAGCCTCCTCGACGTTGACGTTGTCCTCAGCGGCCGTGACCGACGGCGGTGCATGGACCGCCGCGCCCGCACCGGACGCGGTCTCCTGGGTGGACGCAATCCTGATCGCCTGGATCGCTGGCGCGCTCGTCGTCCTCGCAGGCGTGATCACCGGCCTCGTGCGGCTTGCCCGCGAGACGCGGCGCTGCGCCGTCATTCGTTCCGGTCCGTGGCGAGAGCTCGCAGACAGGTTGTCGCCGCAGCCCGTGAGCCTTCTTGAAAGCCGGAATCCCTCCCTTCTGCTGACGTGGGGCTTCTTCCGCCCGAAGATCCTCCTCCCGTCGAGCGCGGAGGCCTGGAGTGCCGAGCGGCGCGCCGTCGTTCTCGCCCACGAGCTCGCGCACATCCGCCGGGGCGACTGGGCGCTGCAGCTCGCCGGCGAAACCGTGCGCGCCATCTACTGGTTCAATCCTCTCGCATGGATCGCGTGCGGGCGGCTGCGCCGCGAAAGCGAATACGCCTGCGACGACGCGGTGCTCATGGCGGGAATCGAGGCCACCGATTACGCCACGCATCTGCTGGATGTGGCGCGGCAGGCGGTCGGCTCCCGCCGCGTGTGGACGCCGGGACTGGCCGTTGCGAATCCATCAACGCTCGAAAGGAGAGT
>DASTDQ010000328.1:0-9396 GCA_035710305.1 Vicinamibacterales bacterium
CATCGTACCCATGACCGAGAACATGCCGGGCGGCCGCGCCATCAAGCCCGGCGACGTGCTGACGAGCGCCGCAGGGAAGACGGTCGAGATTCTCAACACCGACGCCGAGGGGCGGCTGATCCTGGGCGACGGCGTGTGGTATGCGCGCCAGCGGGGGGCCACGCATCTGATTGACGTGGCCACGCTCACCGGCGCGTGCGTCGTGGCGCTCGGCAAGACGACAAGCGGGCTGTTCGGAACGCCGCCGGCGTGGGTCGAGCACGTTCGGCGGGCGACCGAGCGTGCGGGAGATCGGTCGTGGCCGATGCCGGTCTTCGACGATTACAAGGAGCAGCTCAAGAGCGAGATCGCCGATTTCAGCAACACCGGGGGGCGGCCCGGCGGCGCCATCACCGCAGCGCTCTTCATCAAGGAGTTTGCCGGCGACCGGCCGTGGGTCCACATGGACATCGCCGGGACGGCGTGGGCCGAAGACACCAGGCCCTACCAGCCGAAAGGCGCGACGGGCGTGGCCGTGCGGACGTTGGTCGAACTCGCGCGCGACTCCGCATCGTGGGGTGCCGCGGATCTACACTAAGCCCGTGAGGTGGTTCCTCCAGCAGAATCCGATTATCGTTGACGTCGGCAGCCAGAAGGCACCGACCGGCGACATCACGATCGACTTCGTCGTCGGCATGTTCGCGCTGGCGGGTGTGCTGCTGCTCCTCGCCACGGCGGGCTGCCTGATCGTGGCCGCCGTGGTCATCATCTACAAACGCCGGCATCCGCCGCTGGACGCGGAAGGCGGGTCGACGAGCCACACCAGGCTGCGGATCTGACGGCCTCTGATCCTGGTCTCGTCCGGCTGCCTTCGACTTCGCTCAGGCCAGGAAAGACCCGCCTCTACGTCAGGCCTCACACCGACATGTCCTCCCACCGCCGCACCGAGTAGTGCAGCGGCTTGGTCCACAGGCTCTCGAGTCCTTCCAGAATGTCGGAGGCCCAGCCGAACACGTTGCGTCCGGCGACGACCAGGCGCATCGCGCGCATGCGCGCCTGGCGTTCGTCCGCCGGCATGTCGATCGCGCGAAGCAGCCCGTCGGCGAAGCCGTCAACGTCGTAAGGATTGATGATCACGGCTTCGTTCAATTCCTGCGCGGCACCCGCCAGACCACTCAGCACGAGCACGCCGTCGTCATCGTCGCGCGACGCGACGAACTCCTTGGCCACGAGGTTCATGCCGTCGTGAAGCGAGCTGACGATGCAGAAGTCCGCCAGGCGGTAGAGGGCGGCAAGGCTCGCGATCGTGAGCGGCGTCTTGTGGTAGTAGACGGCCGGGGCGCCGCCCGGCACGGCATGACGCATGTTGAGCGCGGAGATCTGCTCGCCGATCTCGGCCTCGATGGCGGCGTAGCTGTCGATCTCGGTCCGCGAGGGCACGCCGATTTGCACGAACGTCAACTTGCCGCGTAGCTGCGGGCGTCGAGTGAGCAGGACGTCGATCGCCGCGAGCCGCTCGGGGATCCCTTTCGTGTAGTCGAGCCGGTCCACGCCGACGCCGATGACGTCGGCCGACAGCCCGAAGAGGTCCCGGAGGCGCTGCTGCTCCTCGAGCAGCGACGGCGCCGAGGTAATCGCTTGAATGCGATCGTAGTCAACTCCGATCGGGACCGAGATGACGGTCGCATGCCGGTCTCCGAACCGGACCCTCGAGGCTTCGTACTCCACTTCGACGCCCGCTTCTTCCTCGGCGGCGAGCAGGAAGTTCCGGCGATCGCGCTCCAGCTGAAACGCGAGCAGGTCGTTCTCGAGCAGGCCTCGGAGAATCTCTGACGACCACGGGCAGATCCGGAATCGATCCGGGTACGGCCACGGAATGTGCCAGAAGAATGCCGTCCGGGCGTGGGGCAGCCTCGCTCGAAGCGCGGGCGCGACGAGGGCGAGGTGGTAGTCGTGGATGAAAATCGGCGTGTGTGCCGAGCCCACCTCTTCGCTGACGGCGTCCGCAAACCTCTGGTTCACGTCTCGATACGCAGCCCAGTCCTCGGTCCGGAACTGGGGCCGCACGTCGACGAGGTGGCAGAGAGGCCAGAGCCCCTCGTTGGCGAAGCCGCCGTAGTACGCGTTGTAGGTTCCGTCTTCGAGCCAGATCCGCCGGAGCTCGTACGACGGACCGTCGGGTGGAACAGCCACCTTGTCGCGCGCGTTGACGACGCGCCGATCCGCCGAGCCGGAGCCGTGCGCGACCCACACGCCGTGGCGCTCGCGCATGAGCGCGTCAAGGGCGACCGCCACGCCGCCGGTGGCCGCCGTGGCGACGATCTGGCCTTGCTCGTTCTCCCGATGCAGGTACGGTTCACGGTTCGAGACCACGACGAGAGGGCGCGGCGCCGCGGCCGCCATCTCGCCGCCGCGCGCGAGCCCGTACTTGAAGAGCAGCGGGCCGACCAGTTCGTGAATCGCGATCAGCGCGACGACCAGCGTCTGAATTCGCATCCCCCAGTCGCCGAATTCGGCCGCCACCACTGACGCCAGGCCGAGCGTGATGCCGGCCTGAGAAATCAGGCCGGTCCAGATGTGGCTGCCGACCGAGCGTTCGATTCCCGACGATCGGACCCCCGCGCGCACGCCGATCCTGATGAGGAGGATTCGAAGCACGGAGAGGCCGAGCACGATCACGCCGCTCTCGACGAGCACGTCGAGGCGCAGTGACGTGCCAACGGCGACGAAGAAGATGACGAGCACGGGGGGAGCGGCGGCCTGGACCGCTGCCTTCAACGCGTCGCCCTGGGCGATCGCCAGGTTCTCGATCACGAGGCCGGCCGCCACGGCCGCGAGCAGGGGTTCGAACTGCTGAGTGCTTCCCACCTGGCTGAGCAGCGCGCAGACCGCGATGATCACGAGCGTGACCTCGCGCCCGATGTGCCGCAGGTACAGCGCGAACACCGAGCCGACGAGGACGCCGAACGCGACAGCCCCGCCAAGCTCCCACACGAAACGGCCGATCAGCCCGCCATCACCGGCCGTCGTGCCGACGACGATGCGGGCAAACAGCATGGCGAGTGAAAACAGCACGAGCAGGGCGAGGTCGGCGAGGACGACGACCGTGAGCACGGTCTCGCTCAACCGCCCGCGGGCGCCGGTTTCTGTGGTGACCGCCGCGGTCATGGTGGGGGAGAAGCTGACGGTCGTCACCACGAGGAGCGACACGATTGCCAGCCGCGTCAGGCCCGAGGCCTCCGGCGCGATCGGGAGCCACGGCCACGCCAGCCACGCCACGGCTCCGATGCCGAGCATCGCGACGCCGAGCGTGGTTGCCGTCAAACGAACGATGCCGGTGAACTGCTCGCCGAGCCGCTCGAAATTGAGCGTCAGCCCGGCAATCAACGCGATGAGCGTCGTCGCCAGGCCGGTGATGAACTGCAGATGGACGGCCATCGACTCCGTGATGACGCCGCCGACACCGGGGCCGATGAGGACGCCGAAGAGGATGTAGCCGGTGAGCCGGGGGAGGTGGAGGCGCCGCAGGAGATCGCCCGCCACCCACGCGCCGAGCAGCGCGAAGCCGATCGCGAGCGCAGCGCCGACCGATCCGGCCTCGCTGGATCCGAGCCTGCGCGCTCCCAGAACGGCAGCGACGGCGAGGCCGAAGGCCGCGAACTGCTTCATTCGAGCGCCTCCTGCGGACGGAGCACGGCCGCCACCAGCTGGGACCCGATCGTGCCGAGGACGACCGCGGCCAGCAGCGGCATCGCCGGGGGACCGAGCAGAGGCGCCGCGTTCAATGCGAACGCGATCCCGAAGACGCCAGGGGGAAGCAGCGACGTGCCGAGGCCCTCTGGTTGCCGAACGGGCGGGAGGCGACGCACGAGCGTTCCGCCTACCAGCTTTCCCACGACCCGTAGCGCGAGGTACGCGGCCGCCAGCGCGAGGATTGCGGGGGACAGTGCCGCTTGCGCGCCGGCAATCAGGAGCATCAGCACGACCAGCGGATGACGCAGATAGCCGATGTCCCGCTCGAAGCAGTCCCGCGCCGCTCCGCCCACGAGTCCCCAGAACAGGCCCGCCAGCAGGCCGCTCGCGAGGGCCGACAGGGAGAGATAGTCGGCGATTCCCCCGACGAGCAGCAACGCCGCGATTGCAAACACACGCTGCTCCGTGCCTGGTGACGTATCGGCGAGGAGGAGCCAGGCGGCAGCCGAGATCACGAGCGACAGAAGAGCCGCCTGCGCTGTGAGAGTGATCGACGCCGTGGCCGACGGCGAACGCACCGCCGCCAGGACGAACATGCCGGCCAGCGTTGGAAGAATGGCGTCGAGATCGCGGATGCGCATCGTCGGGGGGCGAAGGCGATCCGGATCCGTGGCGGGCAGCGAGGCCGACATCGACGCACACACCCCCGAGACCAGCGTCACCGTCCATGCATCGAACCCGCTCACGTCGAGCAGGTTCGGCGCAAGGAACCAGACGCCGGTCGCGACGGTCACGCCGGTGAGCGTCGATTGCAGACTCGCTTTGGCGAGCAGCGCCCATCGAAAGGGGGACGCCGGCCGGGTGCATTCCAGGCCCGCGAGGATGCCGAGCGCCGCGACGGCGACCGGGACGACCGGATTGAGAACCTCGAGCACGCGCGGAGTCAGCAGCGCCACGCCGCTCGGCCCGAGGGCGGCGCCGAGCAGCAGGATGAGCACGACGGGAACGAAGCCCGTTGACCAGCTCAGCCCGAAACGTGCGTGCCAGGGCGCGCGCTCCCAGGCCGCAACACGGAGCCGATCCAGCTCGAGGTTCAGCATCATTTCACCAGGGCAATCACGAGGTGGTTCCGTCCTCGAGTCAGCGCGATCAGGATGGGCTCGCCAGCCCTGGCGGCCGCGAACGTGTTCCGGATGTGCTCTGGCGTCGGCGCGCTGGCGCCGCCCGCGAGCGTGATGACGTCTCCGGCGAGCAGGCGCGCCCGGTCGGCCGGCGAGCCGCGCACGACTTCCAACACGGACGAGCCGACGCCAGGCAGGTCACGCATGGTCATCCCGATCGCAGGCGCAGGAGCCTCCGACTCGAGCGCTGGCAGCGACAACGGAACGTCGATGAAGCTGCCTCGCCGCCAGACACGCAGGTTGACGCCCGGCGTCGAGAGCCGTCTGGTCAGGACGTCCCAGTCGCGCACGGAAGCTGCGGGCTGGCCGTCAACCGCTTCGATGACGTCGCCAACCTTCAGCCGCGCCGACGCGGCCCCTTCAGGATCCACCCACGCCACGACGACGCCCGTACGTGCGCCTGTCGCTCTCGCCAGCGCGGGCGTCAAGGGCTGTACCTCGATCGGCACGTCGACGACGGACGCACTTCCACGTTCGAGCAAGCGCATGGAGTCCGCAAGCACGACGTCTCCGGGGACGATGACGGTGCCGTCGGGCTCGAGTGCTGCGACGCCAGCCAGCTCACCGCTCGTCGTGAAGAGGAAGGCGCCGGTCTCGAGATACGTGCCTTCGGGGACGACCCAGATGGGGCCGGACCAGGCGGCACTGCGAACCGGATACAGCGAGCCGACCAGCACGGGATTCAACGAGATGCCAGCCGGCGACGCGGAGGTGGCCATGAGATAGTGAGGACTGCCGAGGTCAGGCGGCGTCCAGGGTGCGGGAACCGAGTCCGACGCCTCCCCGCGGGTACGAAACAGGGTGAGGCCACTGGCACTATCGGCGGCAATGATGGAGTCGTTGTCCGACAGGCGTGCGTTATCCCCAAGCAGCACGACAGCCGCATCATCCCGTAATCTGAGAGCCGCCAGCGACCGCACCCTGGCGGTACCGGTGTCGCCTGATGAGACGGAGACCTGCGCGACGAGCCAGAAGGGCGAAAGGCTCTTTTGAAGGTCCTCGATCTCTCCGGCGAGATTCGAAAACCGCGGCATCGGGGCGAGCGACAGCAGCGAAGGAATCGGGTTCGGTGTAGGAGGCCCGGCCGGGTACCGTATGCGTGCGAGCGCCCACAGCGCCGCCAACGCGAGGACGGCCGCCGTCAGCAACTGACGCGTTTCGCGGGAGATGCGCCAGCGCGTCGGATCAGTCTTGCGTGAGGTCGGCACACGCCTCGATCGCGCGCCTACGAAGCGGTCTCGTGGCGCGGGCTACGGTCGAGCTATCGGATCCAGCCGATTGACGCTGCCGAGGGGTCATCGTGTGCTACTCATTCTAGTGAGAACGCGTCAGGCTATGCCAGTGTTTCACTCACGCTCGCGGTGGCCCATGGCAGTCCTCATGCTCGCCGTGTCCGCCGTGTGCGCACGCGCGGGGGACTGGCCGCAGTTTCGAGGGCCCTCCGGACAGGGGCATTCCTCCGATGTGGGACTGCCGCTCGAGTGGAGCGAATCGCGGAACATCGCGTGGAAGGCCCCAGTCGGCGAAGGATGGTCGTCCCCTGTTGTCTCCGGCGGGCGCGTCTGGGTGACCACGGTCTCGGAGTCCCGCGAGGGCCGCCGCGTGGTGTCGTCGCTTCGCGCCGTGGCGCTCGACGCGGCCACGGGGCGCGAGGTGGTCAACGTTGAAGTCTTCCGCCTCGAGAACCCGGGCAGCATCAACGAGAAGAACAGCCGCGCGTCTCCGACCCCGATCGTCGACGGCGATCGCGTGTACGTGCACTTCGGGGCGGACGGGACCGCCGCCGTGTCGAAGGACGGCAAGATCCTGTGGACCGTGCGCCTGCGCTACGACTCGCAGCACGGCAACGGCGGCTCGCCAGTGCTCTACCAGGATCTGCTGATCGTCAATTGCGACGGCTGGGGCGAGGAGGCCTACGTCATCGCGCTCGACACGAGCACGGGCAAGACGAGGTGGAAAACGTCCCGGCGCCGGCCGTGGAGCCACGCCTATTCGACGCCGCTCATCATCCGCGCCGGCGACGAAGATCAGCTCGTCTCCATCGGCGCGTACCGGACGGCCGCCTACGAGCCGTTGACGGGCCGCGAGATCTGGCGCGTCAACTACGACGAGGGCTTTTCCAACGTACCGAGGCCCGTGTACGGCGGAGGCCTCGTGTACATCGCCACGGGATTCCAGGTGCCCTCGCTCATGGCCGTGCGCGTGGACGGGCGCGGCGACGTGACGCGCACGCACGTCGCGTGGACGCTTGCCAGGGGGGCGCCCTACACGCCGTCACCGCTGCTCGTGGGCGACGAGCTCTATTACCTGAGCGACACCGGCGTGCTGTCGTGCGTCGATGCCAAGACAGGAGAGATGCGGTATCAGCAGCGTCTGGTCGGCAACTTCTCGGCGTCGCCGGTGTTCGTCGACGGGCGCATCTACGTCCTCAGCGAGGAAGGCGTGACGTCGGTGCTGGCGCCCGGAAAGCAGTTCAAGGCTCTGGCCACCAATCGTCTCGACGGAAGGACGCTGGCGTCGATGGCTGTCGCGGACGGATCGTTCTTCCTTCGGAGTGATACTCACCTGTACCGAATTGCAGCCAAACAGTAGGCCTGTGAGTGCTGGCCTGATGCGTTATGACGTCCTTCCGGGATGTCTGAGGCTTCACCGTTGAGCGAGGCCGCGGCGGCGGCCCGGCTGACGTGTCCTTCCGCGCGGCGGGTCGCGGCGCCCGGCCACCGGCATCTTCGGCGTTCGGGCTGACGGTCTGTCGGCGCTCCTCCGTCGCGATCGCCTGACGCCCTCGCTTCTCCTCCGCGCCTCCAACGCCGGTGGCGAGCTGTCGCGTGACGGGCTTGCGACACGCCGACGCTCCAGGTCACATCAGTCGTGCCGCCGCCGTGTTCACTGACTCAAAAAGCGAATGGGTCGATGGCGAGGGCTGGGCAAGGGACAAGGCCCCAGGCCTGATTAATAGGGCTTGCTTACCTGGCCCAGCCCTGAGGCCTGAGCCCTGATTCCTGGGGCCTTCTTATCGTCCGCCGGTCAGCAGGGGGTGCAACTGCACCACCCTGTGCATGTAGCCGCCAAAGGGTTGAAACTTTTCAGCGGCGGCGTTGCGCAGGTGCACGCGCCCCTCTTCGAGGTTGCCGGTGCCTTCGTAGTACAGGCCGACGTACGCCTCGGCGTAGAACTGTGCCTCGAGGTTCGATCCGGCTGCGGCGAGCACGGCCTGAGGCGTAAGCGTGCCGCGGAACATCTCATAGATCTGCGGCATGGGCCGGCGCCCGTCCTTGCCAACGGGCAGCAGGGCCGCCCGCGCCTTCTGCGGCGACGCCTCCTGGTGCGAGACGCAGAGAAAGTGCCACACCGGGTTCTCCACGTCGTTCGGGTTCACGGTCCTGTGCAGCTCGAACTGCTTGCGGCAGTCCGCGTAGCGCCCGGCGTAGTACAGCGCGATGCCGCGCTGCCAGAGCTGGGGCGCGGCACTGGGCACCAGCGCGACGACGCGATCGAAGCCGGCGACCGACTCGACGATCCGGCCGGCCACGAAGTCCTTGAGGGCTTGATCGAAGGCGGCATCGGCTTCCGCCCGTTGCGGGGGCGGCGCGCCCATCAGGGGAGCGAGCGCCGCGATCACGAGCACGCAAAGCGCGCTTGCTTTCATCGTCCCGTCCCTTCAGCGCCGCAGGTCGAGGCAGAGCAGCGTGTTCTCGTTCCGGACATAGAGGAATCCATCCGCTATCGCCGGGTACGGCCGCGTGACCCCTTGCAGGATCTGGGCACGCGCCGTCGGCTTGAACGCCTGAGGCGACGCCGGCGCGAGCAGGAGCTCGCCTCCCTCGCGCATGACTACCAGCCGGTCTCCCGCGATGAGGACGCTGCCCGCGCGGAACTGATCCAGATTCCATCTCACGTTCCCCGTCCGGAGCTCGACCGCTCTGAGGCTGGGCCCGAACTCCTGACGCCCGTGAAAGCCGTACAGGTAACCGTTGTGATGAACGCTCGTGGCGTAGTGGTTGGAGAGCACGTCGTTCGACGTCCACACGTCCACGAGCTGCGAGCCGTTCACGCGCAGCAGGCCCGCCCCGGGGCCGTACTCCGCGGACACGAATATCTGGTCCCCGATGACGAGCGGCGTCGCCGCGTTGATGGACGCGGCCTGCCGCGCCCGCCACGCTCGCTGAAACCGTGTTGCCCCGGTGGCGGGATCCACGGCGATCAGGTGATCACGGGTGAGGAACAGCGCCGATCGAACGCCCCCGAATGTCGCCATCACTCCCGACGAGTAGCTCGCATCGTCGTCGGTGGCCGTCCAGACGACCTTGCCCGTCTTGCCATCGAACGCCACGAGTCCCGCTTTGTCTCCGCCGATGTTGGCGATGACGCGGCCGCCTTCGACGAGCGGCGAGCCGCCGGCGCCGAAGAACCCTTTGGGCACGCCGAAGCGCTTCATCGTGTCCTCGCTCCAGAGGCGCGTGCCCTTGGCGAGATCGACGGCGTGCAGCTGGCCTTCCGCGCCGAACGTGTAGATGACGCCGTCGGAGACGACGGGCACCGC
>DASTDQ010000329.1:0-2110 GCA_035710305.1 Vicinamibacterales bacterium
GGCAGCCGTTTCTCGAGGCCGTCGAGCTGGAAGATCGAAACCAGCTCCTCGAGACGTCGCCTGACGGACGCGCGGTCGAGGCGAGCGGCTCCGAAGGTGATGTTCCGCTCCACGGTCATGTGGGGGAAGAGCGCGTAATCCTGGAACAGGAGGCCGACGTCGCGGCGGTCGGGAGCCAGACAGATTCGGCGTCCGGCGTCGAACCACACGCGATCGCCCACGCGAATGTGTCCGCGCTGCGGCTGCTCGAGCCCCGCCAGGCACCGGAGAATCGTCGTCTTTCCGGATCCCGACGCTCCGAGGAGCACCGTGACGCCCCGCTCGTCCAGCGAGTCGGACCATGCGCCCTCGATGAGCGGTCCGTGACGGTATCGGAAACTGATGTCGACGTCGAGCCGCCGGCTCACAGCAGTACCGTTCGCCGCTGCAAGGCGTAGGTCAGCGTGAGCACGGCCACCGCAAAGACGAGTAGCAGCAGCGACGCCTCGTTTGCCGCTGCATAGTCGAGCGCCTGCACGTCGTCGTAGATGGCAAGCGCGATCGTGCGCGTGACGCCGGGGATGTTGCCGCCGACCATCAGCACGACGCCGAACTCCCCCACCGTGTGCGCGAACGCGAGAACGAGGCCCGTCAGCACGCCGGGCCACGACAGCGGCAGGACGACGCGGATGAACGCACGAAGGCGCGACGCACCCAGACAGCGCGCGGCTTCCACGAGGCGCGGGTCCACCGCGGCGAAACCGGCGGCGAACGGCCGCACCGCGAATGGCAGGTTGTAAAGGACGGACGCGGCGAGCACTCCGGTGAAAGAAAACGGGATTGTTCCGCCGACCAGCCGCTCGTACACGCGGCCTGCCAGGCTCTCCGGACCCGTGTGCATCAGGAAGTAGAAGCCGAGCACCGTGGGTGGCAGCAGCAGCGGAACGGCCACCGCGGCGTCGACGATCGGCCGCCACGGGCGGCGGCTCGTCGCCAGCCAGTACGCGAGCGGCAGGCCGAACACGGCGAGCACGAGCGTCGTGCCGACGGCCAGCATGAGCGTCAGCGGAACGGCTTCCATCAGGACGGCTCCCTCAACGCGGGCTCGGCGGCCCGAGGCCGGCCCCCTCGAGAATCCGGCGTCCCTCGACGCTCAGCAGGTAGTCGCGAACGCGCAGCGTCGCGTCGCGCGACGAGGCCCACGGCAGCACGAGGCCTCCCTGGACGAGCGGCGGATACTCGCGCGCGGGAACTTCCCAGTACCGTCCGGCCGTCACCATGGCGGGCGCGACAACCAGTGACATGGCGACAAGGCCCGCATCGGCCGCGCCACTCTGGACGAACTGAGCGGCCTGTGCGACGTTCTCGCCGAGCACGAGCCGCGCCTCCACCTGGCTCCAGACTCCGGCGGCGCGCAGCGCCGCTTCCGCCGCCCGGCCATACGGGGCGTGACGAGGATTCGCGATCGCGATCCGACGCGCCGACAGAAGCGCGCGCAGGTGATCCCGCTCGATCGGCAGGGTCGAGCGATTCGGCACCCACGCGACCAGCCGCCCGGTGGCGTAGACGAACAGGTCGCGCTCGCTGCCGATCCCTTTCGCGACAAGGTCGCGCGGGTACTCCACGTCCGCGGAGAGAAAGAGATCGAAGGGAGCGCGCTGCTGGAGCTGTGCGTGGAAGTTGCCCGAGGATCCGTAGGTGGCTTCGACCTTCAGCCGGGAATCGAGCCGCGCCAGGCCGGCAATGGCTTCCTCCAGCACGAACCGCAGGTCCGACGCGGCCGCGACTCGCACCGTCGCGGGCTGTTGATTCCCGTAGAGGCGGGTCTTTCCTGGCCTGAGCGAAGTCGAAGGCAGACCCGCCTCGAGCCGGGCGTCGGCGTGACCCGCCAGCACGGAGACGACGAATAGCATCGGTACTAGCCGAATCACATAGCTAATTTAGTATGATTTGGTCTTGTATGGCTACCTTGCTCACCGTCCGGAACGCCGCCGATCGCATGGGAGTGGGCTACTCCACCTTCAAGCAATGGATTTACAAGGGGACCGTCCGGACGGTCCGGACCGGCGGCGGACATCACCGCGTGCCGGAGTCGGAGCTCGAACGGCTCCTGGCCACGCAGGGCAAACTC
>DASTDQ010000330.1:0-7829 GCA_035710305.1 Vicinamibacterales bacterium
GGCGGCACGTTGCCGCCGCTCTCAACTGTGACGGCTTGAATTCGGAGGGACGATGCGCTTGATGTCGAGAGTACGGAAGCACGCACTTGCACTGGCCATGGCCACGTGCGCCTTGTTACTGGCAACCGCGCCGGCACGGGCGCAGGAGCCGGCCGACCCGAACCCTGGTGCCCTGACGGTCACCGGGTCGTTCGACGTTCTGAACCAGTACATGTTCCGCGGGATCCGGCAGAACTCGACCGGCGTCGCCATGTGGCCGGCCGTGGACCTGGGATTTGCCGCGTACTCGGGTGATGGAGGCCTGAAGAGCGTGGGTATCAACGTCGGCACGTGGAACAGCCTCCACACCGGCGACACCGGCCTCGACAACTCGCTCAACGGCAAGCTGTGGTACGAGTCGGACTTCTACACGACGCTCGGGTTCGGCTTCGGCGGCGGCACCTCGCTCGGCATCACCTACACCGCTTACACCAGCCCGAACAACCTGTTCACCACGGTCAAGGAGTTCATGTTCAAGTTCGGCGTGGACGACAGCGGCTCGCTGGGAAAGGCGGCGTTCAAGCCTTACATCATCATTGCCCAGGAGTTCGGCGCGGAGCAGGACGGCCTGACCAACGGGCAGGCTGACGCCGGCCTCAACGCCGGCACCTACATGGAAATCGGCGCCTCGCCGGGCTACTCGGGCAGCAAGGCGAGCATCGCGTTTCCGCTCAAGGTCGGCTTCAGCCTCAGCGACTACTACGAGCTCGCGGGCGTGGACAACAAGTTCGGGTTCTTCAGCGTGGCGGCGATCGCGACGATCCCGCTCGGCGGGACGACGAAGGCCGGCGCGTGGAACCTGCACGGCGGCGTAGAATACCAGGCGCTCGGGACGACCACCGAGGCGCTCAACGGGGGTGAGAGCAACCAGGTGATCGGCTCGATCGGCATCGGCTTCTCGTATTGACGCGAGAGCCCGGAGGGCTGCGCATGCCGTGCGGCGGTCGAGTAGCGGCTCGGTGGACCGGTGTCTGGCTGCTCGTGGCGGCCACGACAGGCCTCGGTCCGCCGGCGGCATGGGCCCAGGGTTCGGGGGATCCGAACCCTGGGGCCTTGACGTTTACGGGCGGCCTCGACGTGCTCAACGCGTATTTTTTTCGAGGCATCCCGCAGGACGACACGGGCGTCATCCTGTGGCCGTACGGCGACCTTGGATTCGCCCTGCGGTCGGGGGAGGGCGGCCTCAAGAGCGTGACCGTCAACGTGGGGCTGTGGAACAGCCTGCACACCGGGCTGACGGGTAGCGACGGTCCGGGCAAGCTGTGGTACGAAGCTGATTTCTACACGACGCTCGGGCTTGGATTCGGCGGCGGCACGACGCTGGGCGTCACCTACACCGCCTACACGAGCCCGAACGGCATGTTCGGTACGGTCAGGGAGCTGTCGTTCAAGTTCGCGCTCGACGACAGCGGCGCGCTCGGGCGCGCAGCCGTCAAGCCGTACGTGCTGCTCGCCCAGGAGCTCGACGGGCAGGCCGACGGCGGGGCAAACAAGGGGACGTACCTCGAGCTCGGTTTGGGGGGGCCAGGCTTCTCGCGGTCGAAGTGGAGCCTGACGGTTCCAGTCAGGGTCGGCTTGAGCCTCGGCGATTACTACGAGAGCCTGGCTGGTGATGACACGTTCGGGTTCCTGAGCGTCGCCGGGGTCGTGACGATCCCGCTCTCCAGCGCACCGACGAAAGTCGGTACGTGGAATATCCACGGCGGGGTCGAGTACCTGCTGCTGGGCGACCGGAACGAGGCGGTCTACGGCGACAGTTCGCATGTGATTGGTTCCGTCGGCATCGGTCTCAGCTACTAGCGGCGCCGCCGTGTCGCCGCGGAAGACCCACGGGACGCGCGCGTCTCGTCCTGTGTCACGTCCACTTGCGCGTATGCTTGAGACCACGACGGGAGACGATCACACGATGGCACTCACCGAGCCGGGCCGCGGCGGGTCCACGGTCGTCGCCGCCTTCGGGGCCGCTCGATCCGAGCTCGAGGCCGACGTGCGGCGCGGGGCGGGCGGCCGCGCGGCGCTCGAGCGCTACTCCGATCGCATCGACGCGATGGTGCGGCAGCTCTTCGCCGAGGCCGGCGGCGCGCGCGAACAGGCCGTGGTGCTCGCGCTCGGCGGGTACGGCCGGCGGCATCTCTGCCTGCATTCGGACATCGACCTGCTGGTGCTGTTCGGCGGGCGCATCGGGGCCGAACAGGAAGGGTTTCTCCGAGCGTTTCTCAACCCGCTGTGGGACCTCGGCGTCATCGTCGGGCACCAGGTGCGGGAGCTCGACGACTTCGCGCGGCTCGAGGCGGACAACCCGGAGTTCCTGCTGGCGCTCCTCGACTCGCGCCCGGTCGCCGGGCTTCGCGTCCTGTTCGACCGGTTCGGGGCCGCGTTTCACACTGCTGACACGCACGCCCACATCCTGAGGTCGCTGCTCGAGCTCGTGGACGACCGGCACGCGAGATTCAACTCGACTCTGTACCAGCTCGAGCCGGACGTGAAGGACGCGCCGGGGGCGCTTCGCGACCTGATGGCCGCGCGCACCATCGCGCTGCTGACCGACCCCGTGCTCCTGCGGCGCGGCCCCGCCGACCCGGCGCGCGTGGACCAGGCGGAAGACTTCTTGCTTCGCGTTCGATCGACGCTGCACCTGGATGCGGGACGGAATCAGAACACCCTCAGCCACGAGATGCAGGAACGGACGGCGGACCTCCTCGGCTATCCAGGCGCCGAGCCCCGCCAGCAGGTCGAGCGGCTGATGAGCGATTACTTCCGCCACGCGCGTACGGTCCACCGGTCGCTCGCCTGGGCGAGGAAGGGCGCGCCCGTGCCGGTGGGGCCCAATCTGGGCGTGTCGCGCGACGGCATCCGCTTCCTCGATCCGATTCAGGCGGCGAGAAACCCGGCCTCGTGGATCGGCGCGTTCCATGCCGCGATCGAGACGGGCGTCGATGTGTCCGAGGAGGCCTTGTCGTGCATCCAGCAGCACGTCGAGCGGTTCCGGGCCGACGACTTCTTCCCCGATGCCCGCGACCGGAGTGCGCTGCTGTCGCTGCTCAAGCCGCGTCCGGGATTGTACGACCGGCTGTCCGAGATGCACGACTGCGGGCTGCTCGGCCGCGTCTTTCCCGAGTTCCAGGCCATTTCCTGGCGCGTGGTGCGCGACTTCTACCACAAGTACACCGTGGACGAGCACACGCTGCTGACCATTCGCAACCTGGAGCGCATCTCGACGACGGACGTGCCCTACAGGATCCGATTTCGCAACCTGCTCGGCGAGGTCGATCGCCCGGAGTTGCTCGTCCTCGCGCTCCTGCTTCACGACGTCGGGAAATGGCGCGACGACGATCACGCGCTGGAGAGCGTGCGCATGGCCACCGAGGCGCTGGAGCGCCTGGAGCTGGACGCCGGCGCGCGCGAGACGGTGCTGTTCCTGATCCGCCACCACCTGCGCATGTCGCTCGTCGCGTTCCGCCGCGACACGGAGGACCCCGACATCGTCAAGGAGTTCGCCGGGTTCGTTGGCACCGAGGATCGCCTGAAGATGCTGTGCCTGTTGACGCTCGTGGACGTCGAGGCGGTGAGTCCAGAGACGCTCACGCCCTGGAAGGAAGAGCTGCTCTGGCGGCTCTACGTGGATACCTACAACCACCTCACGCAGCGATATGGCGACGAGCTGATCGAGCGCAACCAGGCCGGGCTCGACGACCTGCTGAAGCAGCGGCCCGCGGATCTGTCGGTCCCCGAGATCACGCGGTTCCTCGAGGGCCTGCCGCAGCGCTACCTGCAGCTGTTTCCGCGCGACGCGATCTACAGGCACGTGCGCCTGGCCAGCGACATCCATCCCGACGAGGTCCACGCCTCGCTCGAGCGCGGCGAGGATGCGGTCTGGTCGCTGGCGGTGGCGACGCTCGACAAGCCGTTCCTGTTTTCGAACATCTGCGGCGTCCTCTCGTCGTTCGGCATGAACATCATCCGCGGGCATGCGCTCACCAACCCGAACGGCCTCGTCCTCGACGTATTCCAGTTCACCGACGACGAGCGCTATCTCGAGCTGAACCGTGACGCCCAGGAGCAGGTCGTGCACGTGCTCGAGGACGTCGTGTCGGCGCGCGCCGACGTGGCCGAGCGCCTTCGTCCGCGGGAGCAGGGGGTCCTGCACGTCAAGGGCGCGCCGCGCTTCCCGCCCGTGGTGCGGGCCGACAATCACGCGTCGGGCCGCTACACGATCGTAGACATCGTGGCGAGCAACGCGCTGGGACTGCTGTACCGCATCAGCCGCGTCATCTCGCGGCACGGCTGTGACGTCGATCTCGTGCTCATCGCCACGGAAGGCGAGCGGGCGATCGACGTCTTTCACATCACCAAAGGCGGGTCGAAGCTCACCGAGGCGGAGCAGCAGGCGCTGACGTCCGACCTCTATCGCACACTGGAGGGGTCGATATGAAGTTGATCAAGTGCATCATTCGTCCGAACAAGGTCGACGAGGTCAAGGACGCGCTGGCCAAGCTGAGCATCGCCGGCATGACCGTGACCGAGGTCCGGGGGCACGGGAAGCAGAAGGGGCACACGGCCATCTACCGCGGCAAGGAATACAACGTCAGCCTGCTGCCGAAGATGGAGATCGAGATCGTGGTCCCGGACAACATGGCCGACGACGTCGTGAAGGCCGTCGTGCAGGCCGCCCGCACGGGCGAGATCGGGGACGGACGGGTGTTCGTGCTGCCGGTGCTCGAGAGCTACCGGATCCGGACCGGCGAGAAGGAATCGTGATCCTGACCACCCCAATCTGGCATCGGCGTTGCGAGCGATCGACGTGGACGTTCGAGTCCGGCCATGTCATCGCACCGTATTCCGTTCGAGGCCTCCGAGTGGGCCGAGTACAGCCGCCTCCAAGCTGACAACGATCGTCTGAGGCACCTGCTGCTCGAGCAGCACCGTGCGGCCGATCTGGCCGGACACAGCGTCGCGATTCGACGGGTCCGCGAGTTGATTGCCCAGGTCGCGCCCTCGCCGCACGCCGTGTGTCTTCGAGGGGAGCCGGGTGTTGGAAAGAGCCGCGCCGCGCGCGCCATTCACGCGGCGTCGTCCCGGTCCGCCGCCCCCTTCGTGACGGTGGCGTGTGCGGCGATGCCGGACGACGTGGCTGACGATCAGCTCTTCGGTCCCGGTTGGGCCGAGACGTCGCCGCGAGGCCCGGCGGCCGGATGCGTCGGCCGCGCGGCCGGCGGCACGCTGTTCTTCGACGAAGTCGCGGCGCTGGGGCCGCTTGCCCAGCGCAGGCTGGCCAGTCTGGCGCGGGATCGCGCGGTGACCCTCGCCGGCCGGCGGGTTCCCGTGGACGTGCGTCTCATCGCGGCGTCCAGCCGGAACATCGACGAGCTCACGGCGTCGGGCGCGTTCGGGCGCGATCTCCGCGACGAGATCGCCGCCGTCGCGATTCCGATCCCCGCGTTGCGCGATCGGAAGGTCGATCTTCCACTCCTGGCGGATCTCTTCGTCGAGCTCTTCTCACGGACGCATGTGCGCGCGGTGAGAAGCGTGTCCGGGCGCGCGATGGACGTGCTGATGAACTACGGCTGGCCTGGTAATGTCACGCAGCTGCGTCAGGCCATCGAATGGGCGGGCGCCGCGGCGGCCGGACCCGTGATCCACCACCATCACCTGCCCGCGGAGATCCAGGCGGCCGGCGAATCGGTTGGACCGTTCGCGCCCGGGCTCGGCGCCGCGCTCGAGGCGTACGAGAGGGAGCTGCTGCAGGACGCGCTCTCGCGCGCCCGCGGCGTGCGCTCGCGGGCGGCGCGTCTGCTGCTGACCTCCGAGCGCGTGTTCAACTACCGGCTGCGGAAGTACGGGATCGACACGCGGCGTTTCCAGGTGTGAATCAGAATGGCTTCGCGTTGAGGATCACGGTGATCGGCGGAGCCGAGCTCTCAGCCGCGTTGTTGATCAGGAACCGGCCGTCGCTCGACACCGCGTACTGATGCTTGAACGTCTGACCCGTGATTCGAGTGGGGAAAAGGGGCGCCGGCCTTCCGGGCATCAGTGTCGAGCCCTTGGGTTCCACCGGCACGGCCATCATCATCGCGTCGGGCGCTGTGAAATAGATCTTGCGTCCATCGGCGCTCCACCGGGGCGCCGTGCCGCCGGCCGTGGATACGGCGATTCGCTCCTTCGCCACCGGGAACGCCTGTACCACGATCTCAGGCCGGCCAGACTCGTTCGTGTCGTAGGCGATCCAGCGGGTATCCGGAGAGAATTCGCCCAGGCGCTCCAGAGACGATGTGCTCGCGACCGCGAACGGCGTTCGGTCGGTGCCGGTCATGGGAAGTGCCCACAGGTCCCAGCGGTCTTTCAGATCGGCGCGCTGGTACAGCAGGTACCGGCCGTCCTTCGACCAGTCGATGGCCCATTCGCTGTCGGGCCCCTCGAGCAGCGGCTGTTCAGCGCCTGGCCTGTTCGACGGCGTGATCCAGAGATCGATCGTCCCCTTCCGGTTCGAGTGAAACGCAATCTGCTCACCGTCAGGCGACCAGAGCGGATAGCCATCGATCCCGGGATCCGTCGTCATACGCCTGAGGCCGCCTCGCGCGAGATTGACCTCCCAGACATCACGGTTGCCGTCGATGGTGCGATCGCCGATCAATCGCTGGCCGTCAGGAGAAAGCTCCGGGCCATTGAACCAAACGCCCAGCGAATTCTGCGCAGCGCCCGTGCGGTCGAACCAGTTCGTCGGCAACTGCGCACCGCCCGCGGCTCGATGCGCGATGATGCCGGTCGACGAGACGGAGAACGCGCCAACCGAGGTGGCGAGCGTCACGGGGTCGCCTGACAGGACGCCCTGCGTGGGATCGAAGCGGCGCGCGATGAGATCTTCCTGCTGCACGAGGACGAGGGTGTCTGGCGCCAGGAACGCGCCCTGCGTGGCGGCGATCAGGCGTTTTGGTGGGTGTCCGTCACGCGATCCCAGATAGAGGCCCGACACATCCGGATCGCTGCTGGCACCATAGAACAGGAAACGACGTCCGTCAGGAAGGAACGACGGCTGGCTGTGGCTGGTCTGTCGCGTGGCATCGAGCGTGGTCGCGGCGACTGCAGCCGTGCCACCCGACGCCGGTACTCTCAACAGCGGACTGACAGTGTTCGGCGCGAACAGAATCGTGCCGTCTGTCCCCCAGGAGCCGCCCCTGGGATTGCTGGCCGGTGCCAGAGGCTGGGCCGGACCTCCCGCGATATCGATGCGATGGAGCCTCTCCGAGGCAAAGAAGCCGACGGATCGGCTGTCGGGCGACCAGAAGGGGAGCCGGGCTCCTTCGGTGTGGGGAAGGACTGTCCCCTCGGTCCTGTCCAGTGGCCGCAAGTACAGACGGTCGGGGTCGCCAGCGGTCGATCCAGACACGACGAACACGATGTATCGACCATCCGGCGACAGCGCGAAACTCAGAGGTTGCTGAGTAGCCGGCGTCACGATCTGCAGTCGGATCTCCGGCGGCGCCAGTTCGAGGAAGTGCATCGCGGCCGGAATCGCCAGCGCTGCGATCACGACGACACTGCCGCCGATCCACGCCAGCCGCGCCACGCGTGAGCGTCGAACGGGAGGCGCCGGCGCCCCGGCACTTGGTCCCGACAGCGCCTGGTCCAGGTCGATGCGAACGTCGCCGGCCGACTGACGCCGCTTCCGTGGATCTTTTTCCAGGCACAGACGAAGAAGCTGCCGGACCGCTGGCGGCACGCTGGACGGGAGGCGCGTCCAGTCCGGTTCGCGCTGCAGCACGCACGACAGGATGTCGGCGGCGCTCTCGCCT
>DASTDQ010000331.1:0-2630 GCA_035710305.1 Vicinamibacterales bacterium
TCCCACGGGCGCGATGGAGACGGGGACGAACGGGAGAGCAGGCAGCGGCTGTTTGCGACCTCGGCCTCGGTGACCGCCCACGGCGTCCGCATCGAGCCGGCCGGCCGCCCCTACACGCGGCTGTTGAGGGACCTCGCGCGGGCGCCTGAGCTCGAACCCTTCGATCTCGGGCGGGCTGCACAGCTTCCGCCCGAGGAGCCCGGAGGGTTGAATCTCGAAGGGCTCGCGACTGCGCCGGACGGTCCGCTGCTGCTGGGCTTTCGCAACCCGATCCCGGAAGGACGCGCCCTCGTCGTGGCGTTGGGCAATGCGGACGACCTCGTCGAGGGGCGGGCCTCGTCGGCCGTTCTTCGCGTCGCCGGCCGCCTGGATCTGGGCGGCCGCGGCATTCGCGCGATCGAGTACGTGCCCGAGTCGAAGGTCTATCTCATCGTCGCGGGCGCATTCGACGACGCGCGGGACTTCCGTCTGTACGCGTGGCCCGGCGGGCTGGACGAGGCGGCCGTCGGGCTCGACGTCGATCTCGACGACTGCAAGCCCGAAGAGCTGATCGTCACGGAGGTTCGCGGGCGCCGGCTCGAGGTCGAGCTGCTCAGCGACGACGGCGGACGCAAGGTCGGCGGGAAGAAGTGCAAGAAGGCCGACCCGGAGATGCGATCGTTCCGCGGCCTGCGGACCGCGATCGAGATCTAGCGATTATTCCGCGCAACGGGCATCGCAGAAGACGCCACCAGTCGTCATGGCTACGATTGCGGTAGGGGACATCCACGGTAATCTTCCCGCTCTGAAAGACGTCCTCGATCAGATTCGAGGTGAGGGCGGGCCAGGCGACACGTTCGTGTTTCTTGGCGACTACATCGACCGCGGTCCTGACACGAGAGGATGCGTGGATGCGATCCTCGGGTTTCAACGCCAGACCGAAGCCGGAGTTGTTTGTCTGATCGGAAACCACGAAGACTGGCTCCTCCGCACGCTGCGCGACCATAGGCGCCACTCGTGGTTGCTTGGCATGGAGGCTTTTGACACGATCCTGAGCTATTCGGTGGAGGCAGCGGTCGCACTTCGCGACGCCATGGCGAGCGCCGGTGCCGCACTCTACATGGGGCGATGTGCACTACCGTACGAGGCGTTTGTCGACCGAGTGCCGGCGGACCACATCCGGTTCTTCGAGGGCTTGCGTCTCTACTGCCAGACTGCAGATTGTCTTTGTGTACACGGCGGGCTGGACACGCGCATTGCGGATGTTCGAGACCAACCGCCCGACGCGTTGATCTGGGGAGCTGGGGACTTCCCGAACGGATACGAAGGTGACGAGCTCGTTGTATACGGGCACCACAATAATACCGCCCTCAATGCAGACAACTGGCCGGTTCCAATGGTCGTTGGACGCACGATCGGAATCGATACGATCTCGCATGGCATCCTGACGGCGATAAGACTTCCCGACCGGCGGATCTACCAAAGCGCACGATACCAGCGGAGGAGTGATGGGATTCTTCGATCGGCGCGCGAAGACACTGACCGATGACGAGCTACGAGACACGTTGTTCGACGCAGCCACCGGATCGAACCCTCAGGATCTACAGAAGCTGCTGGAGAGCCACATGCCACGCGTTATAGCGCTCTTTCCGACTTGGACAACCTTGCCGCCATCGGTCCGATCGGATCCTGCTCAAATGACATGGTGGGCCGAAGGCATGATCGGGGTCGCCTCGGCAGCAACTGCTTTGGGCGAGGGATCATTGATGGCCCAGATCCAGGGCCCGCCGGAGCAGAACATTCTCGTTCAATGGCGAGAGTCATTACTCGCTTCGGAAGCCGATGCGACGAATGGCGATTACTCGTCCGCAATCAGAAGACTCGAGCAGATTCTGGAGGACGTAAACGGCTTAAAGGGGCAAGGCGTGGACCAGTTGCTCCCACAGACATACGGACTGCTTGGCAGCGTGCACTATCGAGCTGGCCACCGAGACCAAGCGCGCCAATTCACGCTGATGGCCAAAGACTACTGCGAGCGAATGGGAGATCCAGAGGGGACGGAAATCTACGCAAGGAACCTGAGTATCATCGATGCGGTCTAACGCGCGAATCTACGGCCGGTGATGGCCTCGGCCTCTTCCCTCGACATCCGCCGCTTCATCGACGAGCGCCCGGTGGGGCGGTACCAGTTGCTCGTGGCGCTGCTGTGCGGCCTCATCGTCTTCGTAGACGGGTTCGACGCGCAGGCCATGGGCTTCGTGGCGCCGGCGCTCAGCGCCGATCTGCAGATCGCGCGAAGCGTGCTCGGCACGGTCATCTCCGCCGGCCTGGTCGGCATGATGGTCGGAGCTCTGGTGAGCGGACCGGTCGCCGACCGCATCGGACGACGGCCCGTGCTGGTGGCGTGCGCGCTGGTCTTCGGCGCAGGCTCGCTCCTGACGGCCACAGCACAGTCGGTGGAAGGGCTGGCCGCGTTCCGGGCGCTCACCGGCCTCGGCATGGGCGGCGCCATGCCGAACGCGATCGCGTTGACGTCCGAGTACATGCCGCGGCGGCGGCGAGGCACGGCGGTGACCACGATGATCTGCGGCTTCTCGCTGGGGGCTGCCGTGGGCGGATTCGTCGCCGCCGAGATCATTCCCCGATTCGGA
>DASTDQ010000332.1:0-4352 GCA_035710305.1 Vicinamibacterales bacterium
CCGGAGGATCGCGCGCAGGCCGAGCGCTGCCTCACGACGGACGGCCTGCTCGTGCCGAACCCCTTCTACAACAACTATCACCAGATCTTCCAGGCGCCAGGCTACGTCGCGATCCTGACGGAGATGATGCACGAGGCTCGCGTCATTCCGCTCGATCGACGCCCCCACGCGGGCTCGGGCGTTCGCATGTGGATGGGCGATTCGCGAGGCCACTGGGAGGGCAAGACGCTCGTCGTCGAGACGACCAATTTCAACGACAGGAAACTCTTTCGCGGCGCGACGGGACAGATGACGCTCGTCGAGCGCTTCACGCGCCTCGATGCCGACACGATCGAGTACCGCCTCACCGTGACCGATCCGGCGACCTTTTCGCAGCCGTGGACGCTCGAGAACGGACTGCACAAGGCCAGCGGTGCCCTCTACGAGGTGGACTGCCACGAAGGCAACTACGGCCTCAGGGGGATCCTGTCGGGGGCGCGGGCGCAGGAGACGAAGTAGCTGGCCCCAAGCGCGTCGTTCACACTTCTCCGTGGTAACATGTGACCATGCCCAAGCACGAGAGAGTGGCACGGCGTTCCGGCGCCGCGGCAGGGAGGCGGCCGATCGACGGTACGGCTGCCAAGATGCGGCGATATCGCCAGCGGCTGCGCGCTGCCGGTCTGCGGCCGCTTCAGATTTGGGTGCCCGACACGACGGTGCCGGGCGTTCGGCGATCGCTGCGCACCCAATCCATTCGCGCGTCGGCGCATCCCTCCAATGAAGACGCGCAGCCGTTTCTCGACGCGGCCTTCCTGGATCAGTTGGACGAATGACGAAGGGAGCCGAAGCCGCGCCGATGACGCGCGGCGACATCTGTCTCGTGGCTGTCCCGGGTGACTACGGCAAGCCACGCCCGGCCGTCGTGGTACAAACCGACCTTCTCAATGCGACCCACGCCAGTCTCATCGTGTGCCTGTTGACGAGCCGCTTCATGAACGCTCCGGCGTTCCGCCTCGACGTTGATGCCACGACCTCGACGGGGCTCCAGGCGCGCTCCCAGATCATGGTCGACAAGGTCGCGACCGTGAGACGGGACCGCGTTCGGGAGCGAATCGGCGCCCTCGACGACGGCACTCGCCTTCGACTCGACCGAGCCCTCACCCTGGTGCTCGGCCTCGCAGGCTAGTGCCTCTTTGCAGGGTGTCATCAATCGCCGATCAGCGACGAAGCGACAATCAACAGTCAAAGATCGAGCAAGGCGATCCCTGCCCCAGCTCGAATCAGTCCGTGGCGCCGCTACAACGCCAAAGCTCGACCGCACGAGGCGGCGGACTGGGCATCGGCGAGTCGTCATAGAACGCCGTGTACTTCAACGTCCCGCCTGCTCCCAGCGACAAGCGTTCGATCAGGGGACCGACACCCCGCGTCAAGGGACGCGTCCACAGCGCGAGTGTGGGAAAACCGGATACGACGAGCAGCCCAGTGCCATCCCATCTTGCGATGCCGGTTCGGATGTACGGCGTCAGGTCGGCTCCGTCGTCATGCCTGGCTTGAATGTGCAGGATTCGAGCGGCGGCCGGGGGCGCGAATCGCAGCCACATCGTGTCGGCCGACTGCGTAATGTGAACGGCTTTGATCCCGTGCGCATCAGCGACTGTCCTCCCCTGCTCACCGGCGATTGAGCCACCGAACATGGCTCAGCTCCGACTGCGCAGCAAGCGCCGTACGATCTGCCTGCCGTACCTATTTCGTGCACTGAACGGTCAGCGTTGCCTCAAATCGTGTATCTGCTTTGTTAGACTGCCGTGCCTGCGAAAGGAGGAACAGGGTGGCACATCGGATCCTGCTTGTCGATCACAGCCGGGAGACCCTCGATGCCATGGGAGCGGTCCTCAGTCGAGCCGGCCATCAGGTCGCGCGGGCGCAGACGGCGCGCGACGCACTGCGACTGGCCGGTAAGTTCAAGCCTGACGTGGCGCTCATCGATCTCGAGTTACCGGACACGCCCGGGCCCGAATTGATTCGTATGCTGCGTCAGACACACGACGGCCTCTCGTGCGTGCTCATCACGCGCTTCGGGCACGAGGAGTCAGACGCGGAGGCACTCCGTCTGGGTGCGTCCGATTGCCTGCGGCAGCCGGTGACCCGAAGCCTGCTGCTGGCCGCGGTGGAAAGCGCGGCCGGAGGCACGGGATGCAACGGAACAGATCACGCCGGGCTCCAGGCGGAATGCCACTCCCTTACCAGATGGGCGGACGTCGTCGTTCGCAGCCTGGCCGCTCCTCGGGACTTTCGCACGCTCCCGGAGTTCGGGCGCGCCCGTGGGTGTGTCGAGCGGCGGGTTCCGCAACTGGTGCCGCACTGCCCACTTATCACCAAGGCAGTCGCTCAAGTTCGCGCGCGTGTTCCGGGCGGTCATCCGACAATCGACCACGCCGGCCCCGCCCGAAGACCTGCTGAACGTCGTCGACCGCCGGACGCTGGCCGAGCTGCTCGTCGCGTCGGGGGGAACGTCCACGCGCCTGCCGGGCAACGAGCACGAGTTTCTCGAGCGCCAGCGCTTCATCGACAACCAGGCAGCATTGGCGGCCGTTCAGGCGGCGCTGGTGTCGCTGCGCAACCCTGGACAATGACCGTCGCTTCGTCACTGAGGATGAATTGCCGACGTCGCCATCGAGATCGGCGCGACGATGACGGTCGATGACGTCACGGAAGAGGAGTTAAGGGCGGTGCTCCTTCGCCCGGGGCTGAAGGGTCAGGAGGCAGCTACGCGGAGCGCAAGGCCTCTCGAAGCGCCTTCACGGCCTGTGACGCGGTGGGTCGATCCAGCAACGAGCAGAGCAGGTCCAGATTGAGGTCGGGAAACAGCCGGCTCCGGTCCACCTGCTCGAATGCGCCTGCACGCGCCGAGTGAACCGTGATCCTGCCGTCCTTCCAGATCCAGACCTCGCCGACGCCGAGCCGGCGATAGATCTCCAGCTTGTCGAGGCCGCCGCTCGTCCACACGACTTCGATCGCGAGGTCCGGCACGTCCTTGTTCTGGTCGGGGCCGATGATGTAGCACTCGTCTGGCTCGGCGCCACTTTGTTTCGGACCACTCTTGAGCGTCCAGCTTCCATACGGCGAGAAGTCGATGCCGCGTTCGAGGGCGTATGCCTCGACGAGGCGCCCGAGGTACGATGTGACACGCTCGTGGTCCTTCGAAGGGCTCATGAGCTCGAGCGCTCCTTCCAGGTAGGCCATCCGTGGAACCGACGCATCGCCCCGCAAGGCGAGTTGCGCCTCGTAGTGCGCCCACGGCACCCCGTAGGTGACGACCCGCTGGTCGGCGGTCGGCACGTGCTCGCCGGGGGAAATTGTCCTCTGTGTCGCCACGGCTCAATCCTACCACCCGGACCCCCGACACGAGCGCAGAAGGTTCCCCTGAAGCGAGAAGTGTGAACGAGGGTTCTACAGTTCTACAGCGTGAGCGTCAACCTGACCTGACCGAGCGTCGGGTTCCCCTGCCGCTCGTGTTGAAAGCCGCGGCTCTTGAAGAACTCGATCTGACGGACCCGCTCCTCTCGGGCGGCGCGTCCCCGCGGCGGCGGCGTGGAGTCCTCGCCGAAGACGACTGTCAGCCGATCGAAAGCGCGGGGCGGTTGTGCCGATGCCTGAGCCTTGTAATGGGCGATGACCGCATCGAGCTGGCGCCCGATGATGCCGGCGCCAACGAGCGGGGGCGGAACGTAGAAATGGTGGGCATGCCACGTGGCCGACCAGGTATCTTTCGCCGGTTTCTCCTTTATCAGCACGAACCCGACGTCCAGCGTCCGCGTCGCGGCCGAGCCCCCGTCGAGCGCGAACTCCATGCGGTAGGCGAGGGTCACGAGATCGTTCAGATCGGGCGCAACTGCGCGCTGCACGAACTGGCGCCACGCATGTCCCCGCATGAAGGCGTCCAGCGTCGGCGCGGGCTCGAGGCGCAAGCGGATCGTGGACGGGTCAGGCGCCGCGCCCGCGGGTTTCTCCCGGACCGTGATGCCGAAGCGCTCCTTCGCGAAATCGCGGAAGCCGCTGCTGTAGATCGGCCGCAGGATCGGCCACCACTTGCGGAACGTCGGCGTGGACGCCCAGCGCTGGAAGTAGTTCATCCACCCTTCGTTGAGCGGATGCGACCAGTAGCGGTCGAGATCGGCTGAAACCCAGACGTCTTCCATGATCTGCAGCGCACGCATCATGTAGCTGAGGCCCTGTACTTCCTCGTCCAGATCCGCGGAGCCCTCGCCGCTCACGGCGACCGCCTCCGGGAAGAACTCGCGGCGCAGGCCCTGCGGACCGCTGTTGAAGACGTCGGATTCGAGCGCGGCGCACCGCTCGCTCATCTGGATGAA
>DASTDQ010000333.1:0-6071 GCA_035710305.1 Vicinamibacterales bacterium
GGCGTCAACGACGTGCCGGTCGCGATGTCGAACTTCTCGCCCGGGCACCGCATCACGCTGTCGGCCATCTACACCCGCCCGTTCGGCCCGACCGAGGCCTCGTTCTCCGCGTACTACAACGGCCAGACGGGCCGCCCCTACGCGTACCGCTACAGCAACGATGTGAACGTCGACGGGGGAACGACCAACGACCTTCTCTACATCCCGCGCGACGCCAGCGACGTGATCATCGCCAACGGCACTTTCGATCAGCTGATGAACTTCATCAACGAGTGCGAGGGCATGACGGCGGGAGCCATCGTGGCGCGCAACTCCTGCCGCGGCCCCTGGACGAACTCGATGGACTTCGGCGTCGTGTTCCGGGTGCCGATGGGGCGCTACCGGGGCGAGATCAGCTTCAACCTGCAGAACCTGATCAACGCCTTCGACAGCGGCAACGGCCTGGTGGAGTATGCGACGTTCAACGGCATCGCGCCGGTGTCGGCCGCCGTCGACGCCGCGACGGGCAAGTGGAGATACACGCTCAACAACGTGGTGCTGGCGCCCGAGACCAACCCGCGCTTCTCACGCGACGACCTCCGCTCCCGCTGGCAGGGACAGCTCGGGTTCAACTTCCGGTTCTGAGCAGGCGGGTCTAAAGACCCGCCTCTACGTGACTCAGGCCAGAAAAGACCCGCCTCTACGTCGGCGCAGAAGCGACGAGTACACAAGAAAGGCCGCCTTGAGGCGGCCTTTTGTTTGAGCGGGCGGCTGAGAGTCTAGCCCCCGGCCCGGCGCATGCCCTCGGTCACGATGCCGACCTTCTCGACGCCGGCGCCCTTGGCCACGTCAATCACTTCGACGATCTCGCCGTAGCGCAGCGTCGGGGCGCCCATGATGAACATCGTCTTCTGAGTGCGCTCTTCGAAGATCGCCCGCAGCCGTTCGCCGAGCTGGCCGAGCGGCACATCCTGGTTGTTGATGGAGATCTTCTTGTCGGCGGTGTAGTTCAGCACGATCTGGCTCAGGTCGGGCGTCGCCTGCTTCGGCTGCTGGGTCTCGGCCGGCAGGTTGACGTCGAGGCCGCGCTGGTTGAGCGGCAGCGTGACCATGAAGATGACGAGGAGCACGAGCAGCACGTCGATCATCGGCGTGATGTTCATCTCGGCCGTCGCCTGCGGGATCTTCCCGACGACGACGCGCTCCGCACCGTGGTGCTGGTGGGCGGCCATTACTCGCCTCCCTCGACTTTCGTCTGCCGCGGGTCGGTGATGAGCCCCATGTCCTCGATCCCGCTCGCGCGCAGTTCGTCCATGGCGTCCATCACGGCGCTGTACTCGACGTCCTGATCCGCCTTGATGATGACGATGCGGTCCTTCTTACCCTCCAGGGCCTCTTCGATGCGGCGCCGCAGGTCCGCGGCCGTCACCGGAACGGTGTTCAAGTAGAGCCGCTTGTTCGCATCGATGGCGAGTACGGTCTGCTCCTGTGTATCGGGCTTCTCGGTGGTGTTGGCTGCCTGCGGCAGCCTGACCTCCACGCCCTGCTGGAGCAGGGGCGCGACGATCATCATGATGATGAGCAGCACCAGCATCACGTCCACGAGCGGCGTAACGTTGATGTCGGACTTGATTGAGCCGCCGCCGCCGAGATTCATTGCCATACGTCAGGCTCCACCGGCGAGCACAGGCCGGGTCGTCGAACCCGGCCAGATCTCACCCGGGACAGATCAGGCCGTCTTCCTGATGAAGTAGTCGACCAGTTCCGACGAGGAGTTGTCCATCTCCACGTTGAAGTACTCGAGCCGCCCCGTGAGGTAGTTGTAGAACCACACGGCGGGAATCGCGACGAACAGCCCGAGCGCCGTCTCGACGAGCGCCTCGGCGATACCGGCGGACACGCCGGCGATACCCGCCGATCCGGTGCCCGCGATGCCGACGAACGCGTTGATGACGCCGACGACCGTGCCGAGCAGTCCGACGAAGGGCGCCGTCGAGCCGATCGTGGCCAGGGTGTTAACCCCCTTCTTCAGGTCGTTGGTGGTGAGGGCGGACGCGCGCTGAATGGAACGGCGAACCGTGTCGAGAACGTCGTCGCGGTTGAGGCTCGAGCCGCTGTCCTGCACGAACTGGAACTCCTGGAGTCCGGCCAGCACGACCTTCGCCAGATGGCTGTAGCGATAGTCCTTCGACGCCGAGAGCTGGATGGCTTCCTTCAGCCGGTTGTCCTTGAGGTGCTTGGCCACCTGCGGCGCGTACATCTTCGACTGCTTGCGCGCCTGGTTGTAGGTGTAGATCCGCTCAATGGCGATGCCGACCGACCAGAACGACATGATGAACAGCACGATGGCAACGCCCCAGGCCACCTTGCCCATCTGGGCGAACATGTCCACGAGGTCGATGTTGCCGCCACCTTCCTGCGCGAACGCCGGCGCGCTGATCAACAGGAATCCCGCGACACCCAAGGCGACCAGTCCGAATTGACGAATCGTCCGAACTCCCATTACTGCATCCTCCAGATCCCGAGAATTTGGCTCGCTGTGATGACGTGTTCGCGTCTAGTTGAGCGTGAACTGCACCGTGACCGTCATGATGACCGGCACGGGATTGTTGTTGAGCAGCGTCGGCGTGAACTCCCACTGCTTCACGGCTTCGAGCGCGGCCTGATCGAGGAGCGGAATGGAACGCAGGACCTTCGCGTCCTGGACCTTGCCATTCGGCCCGATGATGGCCTCGATGATGACGACACCCTGCACGCGCGCCGACTGCGCGATCGTCGGGTACTGCGGGTTGACGTGCTTGGTCTTGGTTGGCGGCTTGATCTGCCCGCCGACGCGGACCGGCGCCGCCGGCGGAGGCGGAGGCGGGGGCGCTTCGGGCAAGCCGCCTACGACGCCGCCCACGACGCCGCCGGGGATTCCCCCTTCCACGCCGACGCTGCGATCGAAGTTCGTGTCAATCGGTTCCGGCTTGATCTCCTGCGGTACCTCGACCGGGGCCGCATTCGGGTTGACGATCTCGACCGGCTTGACTTCAACCTTTGGCGGCGGCGGTGGTGGGGGTGGGGGTGGAGGCGGCGGAGGGGCTGCGACGAACGCCATCATCGACGGCGGCGTCGGCAGAATGTCGGCCGCCATCAACGGAATGATGACCATTGCGAGAATGACGGTCGTCTCGATGAGCACCGTCACCCCGACCGACTTCCCCTGGTTGTTCCCGAGCTTGATGGACGGATCGACGATATCGCCGAACATGCGTTCTTCGCGTGGCACCGGTCATCCCTCCCTGGAATCCCCGCGGGGCGGCCGATTATAGCTAGGCCCAAAAATTGGTGTCAACGAACCGCGAGATCCACCTGGATCGCCCAGCACTAGCTTAGACACCGGTTTCCCCAATGTGCTCCGTACCCCTGATCGCGAGAGGCGGCATTCTATCCCGGAACTCATCCAACGCAAGCCCGAAAGTGCCGCGCCGGAAGTCCGTTACAAGGGCGACAAACGGCGCCGTCGCGCGCGACTCCGAACACTCGATTATCTCGCCGCGCCGATGCGCATTCCGTAGAACGAGCGGTACACAAAGATCACCGACACGCCCAGAAACAGCGCGGCCAGGAAGTGGCTGACTCCGGGGCCCGCGTCCCGCGTCAGGCTTACGGCCAACTCGACGGCCAGCAACCCGAAGAGCGTCGTGAACTTGATGATGGGGTTGAGCGCCACCGACGAGGTGTCCTTGAACGGGTCCCCGACCGTATCCCCCACGACCGTCGCGGCGTGCAGCGGCGTGTTCTTCATCTTGAGCTCGGTCTCGACGATCTTCTTCGCGTTGTCCCACGCGCCGCCGGCGTTGGCCATGAAGACCGCCTGATACAGGCCGAAGAGCGCGATTGAGATGAGGTACCCGATGAAGAAGTAGGGCTCGATGAAGGCAAACGCCAGCGTGGCGAAGAAGACGGTCAGGAAGATGTTGAACATGCCCTTCTGCGCGTACTGCGTGCAGATCTCGACCACCTTCTTGCTGTCCTCGACCGACGCCTTCTCGACGCCTTCGAGCTTGATGTGCTTCTTGATGAACTCGACGGCCCGGTAGGCGCCCGTCGTCACCGCCTGCATCGACGCGCCCGTGAACCAGTAGATGATCGCCCCGCCCGTCACGAGGCCGAGCAGGAACGGCGCATGGAGGATCGAGAGCTTGTCGGTGTTCTCCGTCAGCCCCTGCGTCAGCGCGACGATCGTCGAAAAGATCATCGTCGTCGCGCCGACGACCGCCGTGCCGATGAGCACCGGCTTGGCGGTGGCCTTGAACGTGTTGCCCGCGCCGTCGTTCTCCTCGAGCAGCGCCTTCGCCCTGTCGAACTGCACGGTGAGCCCGAAGTCCTTCTTCAGCTCCTGCTGGATGCCGGGAATCCCTTCGATGACCGACAGCTCGTAGACCGACTGGGCGTTGTCGGTGACCGGGCCGTATGAGTCGACGGCAATCGTGACGGGTCCCATGCCGAGGAAGCCGAACGCCACCAGCCCGAAGGCGAACACCGCCGGGGCCAGCATCAGGCTCGACATCGAGACGCCCATCGCGCTGACCAGGTAGGCCAATGACATCAGGGTGACGATGCTCAGGCCGATCCAGTAGGCGCTGAAGTTGCCGGCTACCAGGCCCGAGAGAATGTTCAGGGACGCCCCGCCCTCGCGCGATGAGCTGACGACCTCTTTTACGTGGCTCGATTCCACCGAGGTGAACACCTTCACCAACTCGGGGATGATCGCGCCCGCCAGCGTGCCGCACGAGATGATACTCGCCAGCTTCCACCAGAGCGTGCCGTCGCCCAGGTCCGCGATGAGCATGTTCGACACGATGTAGGTCAGCACCACCGAGACGATCGAGGTCAGCCAGACGAGCTGCGTGAGCGGCGCCTCGAAGTTCATCCGTGTCGCGCTTCCGTAGCGCACTTTGGCGATGGCTTCGTTGATCAGGTACGACGCGCCGCTCGCGATGACCATCATGATGCGCATCACGAAGATCCAGACGAGCAGCTTCACCTGCGTGGCCGCTTCCGGCACCGCCAGCGAAATGAACATGATGAGCGCCACGCCGGTGACGCCGTAGGTCTCGAACCCGTCCGCGCTCGGCCCCACCGAGTCGCCCGCGTTGTCGCCCGTGCAGTCGGCGATCACGCCGGGATTCCGCGCATCGTCCTCCTTGATGTTGAAGACGATCTTCATCAGGTCCGACCCGATGTCGGCGATCTTCGTGAAGATGCCCCCCGCGATGCGCAGGGCCGAGGCGCCCAGCGACTCGCCGATGGCGAACCCGATGAAGCAGGGTCCCGCGTAGTCGCCGGGAATGAACAGCAGGATGATCAGCATGATCAGCAGCTCGACGCTGATGAGCAGCATGCCGATGCTCATGCCGGCCTTGAGCGGGATCGCGTACACGGGGTGCGGCCGGCCTTCGAGGCTGGCGAACGCCGTCCGCGAGTTCGCGTACGTGTTGACCCGGATGCCGAACCAGGCGACGGCGTAGCTGCCCAGGATGCCGACCACGCTGAAGAGCAGGATGATGACGACCCGGAAGGGCTCGAGCCCGGACAGGAAGCCGAAATACAGGACGATGATGACCGCGATGAAAATCTCCAGAATCGCGAGGAAGCGACCCTGGGTAACGAGATACGTTTTGCACGTCTCGTAAATGAGATCGGAGATCTCCGCCATCGAGCGGTGCACGGGGAGGTTCTTGATCTGCCTGAGGATGAGCAGCCCGAACAGCAGACCCGCGATCGATACGAACACGCCACCCAGAAGCAGCGTCCGGCCGTTGTAGCCGCCGACGTCGACCAGCTCCAGGTCCGGCAGCACCAGGTTCACCTCGCCGCCGGCGCGATGCTCGGTCGCCGCCGCAGACGCAGGCTCCTGTTGTCCTTGCGCCGCGGCCGGCGCCGCCAGCGCGAGGATCAACCCGGCGGCCACCGCCAGCAAGGCCGCATACCGGCCGTATCTTCGTGGGGTCCCCGCCTGGAACACTCGCGCGATGGGGTGAATCGACGACTCGATCATCTCTCTGTCTGCTCCTCTCTTACGACTTGCCTTCGATCCGGGCGGG
>DASTDQ010000334.1:0-13692 GCA_035710305.1 Vicinamibacterales bacterium
GACGGCGAGCCACAGATCTCGCACACCAGCCGCCACGGCGATGGGGAGCACGGCCAGCGCGCACGCCAGCATCGCCGTCTTGCGCGCGGTGTTGACGGAGGCGCCCCGTTTCATCAGCGCCGACGACAACCAGCCCCCGCCGATGCTGCCTGCGTCGGCGACGAGATAGATCATCACGAGCGGCGGACCGACGCTCTGCAGATCCAGCCCGTGGTTCCGGTTGAGGAAGTCCGGGATCCAGAAAAGGTACAGCCACCACACCGGATCGGTCATGAACTTCCCCACCGCGAACGCCCACGTCTCGCGGTGCCTGAGCAGGGTTCTCCAGGGCACGCGCACCGTCGGCTCGGGCGGGTCGCTACAGATGTGCGCGAGCTCGGCCGGCGAGAGCCTCGCGTCGTGCTCGGGCGCCCGATAGCCGATCCACCACCAGGCGAGCCAGAAGAACCCGATCGCGCCTGTCGCGACAAACGCCCAGTACCATCCCCACGTGATCGTGATCCACGGCACGACGAGCGGCGTGACGAGCGCCCCGACGTTGGTGCCGGAGTTGAAAATTCCGGTGGCGAACGCGCGCTCGCGCTTCGGGAACCACTCGGCGACGACCTTGATCGCGGCCGGGAAGTTGCCCGCCTCGCCGAGGCCCAGCGCGAAGCGGGCGGCGATGAAGCCGGCCACCGACGCCGTGTAGGTCAGGCCCGCGATCGACAGGATCACCGCCGCGACGCCGCCGAAGGCTTCCGCTTCGGCATGCGCCATCGCCGCCACGCTCCACACCACGATGGCGAGCGCGAATCCGGTGCGCACGCCGAGACGATCCATCAGCCGTCCGGCGCCGAGCAGCCCGACGGCGTACGCCAGCTGGAACGCGAACACGATGTCCGCGTAGTCGATCTCGCTCCAACCGAATTGCGCCTGCAGCGTCGGCTTGAGCAGGCCGATCACCTGGCGATCGACGTAGTTGATCGTCGCGGCGAAGAAGAGCATCGCGCAGATCACCCATCGGCGGTAGCCGACGGAGGCGGCCGAGGCAACGGCCACCCCAGCGACGCGGGGGCGGGGAGAGGCCTGGTGCATCAGATGGTGGGGTTGCGCCGATGGATGGCGAACTCGCGGTGGCCGAGCCGCTCGGCCGCCGTCTGCCTGCCGCTCGCCACGTCCACCACTTCGGCGAAGAGCCGCGTGGCTGCGTCGTCCAGCGTCTCGGTATCGTCGATGATGCCGCTGACGTCGAGGTCGATGTTGTCGGACATCCCGCGCGCGGTGCGGCTGTTGCCCGTGATCTTGATCACGGGCGCGATCGGGTTTCCCGTCGGCGTGCCGAGGCCCGTGGTGAACACGACAACCTGGGCTCCGCCGCCCACCATGCCCGTCACCGACTCGACGTCGAGGCCGGGCGTATCCATGACGGTCAGCCCCTTCCGCTGGATGGGCGCGGCGTAGCCGACCACATCCTCGAGCGGCGCACGCTCGCCACCCTTGTGGGTCGCGCCCAGCGACTTTTCCTCGATGGTCGTCAGACCGCCGCGGATGTTGCCGGGCGAGGGCTGCGTCCCGCGGATGTCGAGCCCGAGCGCCCGCGCCTCGGTCTCCACCCGCGTGATCACCTGAAGCAGGCCGGCGGCGGTCGCCGGGTTCTTCGCCCGCGACGCCAGCACGTGCTCGGCACCCATGATTTCGGCGATCTCGCCGAGCACCGCGCTCCCCCCGAGATCGACGAGCCGATCCGTCACGCGCCCGAGCGTGGGATTGGACGCGAGCCCCGAGGTGTAGTCGGAGCCGCCGCACTTGAGCGAGAGCACGAGCTCGGAGATGTCGCACCACACGCGCTCCTCGCCGGCGAGCGTGCCGGCAAGGGCCTGCGCGATGCGCGTCCCCTTCTCGGTCGCCTTCAGCGAGCCCCCCTCGGCCTGTATCCCCACGATGTCCACCGGCTTGTGATGACGGCGGGCGACGTCGGCCAGCGACTGGGCCAGCACCTGCTCGCACCCGAGCGCCACCACGACGACGGCCCCCACGTTGGGGTGCGCGCAGTACGCGGCCAGCGTCTCGTGCGTCACGCGCATGTCGGGGCCGAGCTGCCCGCAGCCCGCCAGGTGCGGCAATGCCACCCCGAGCGGCGGCGTCGCCGCCGCGATGCGCTCGGCGACCACCGACGCGCAGATCACGGTCGGGACGACGAGCACGTGATTGCGCGTGCCCACGCGGCCGTCGCGCCGCCGGAATCCGAGGAAGCCGGGCCGGATGGTCACGAGGACGACTCCTTCGACATGGTGGTTGGAGCGCCGGGGATGTCGCTTCCGCGGCCCGGCGGATCGTCGGGCGGCTCGGCAAGCCTCGCTTCCAGACCCGTGGCGGGCACGCCGAGGTCGCCGCGTCCGCGGCGGCTCGCGACGTTGTGCGTGTGCACGTGGGCGCCGGCGGGAATGTCGGCGCTCGCCGTGCCGATGGCGCTGCCGTACTTGATCACCGGGCCGCCCGAGGCAATCGGCTGGAGCGCGACCTTGTGGCCGCGCGCGATCGGCTCGGCGACGATCACGACGGTGCCGCCCGTGTCGATGCGCTGCCCGGGCGCGAGCGCGCGGAGCGCCGTCGCCACGTTGTCGCGCGCGCTGATCACGAGGACGGCTTTCACTGGTTCACCCCGCTCGCCAGGAACCCGCCGTCCACGGCGAGCAGGTGGCCGGTGACGAAGGATGCCGCATCCGAGGCGAGGTACACCGCCGCGCCCACCAGCTCTTCGACCCGCCCGAACCGGCGCATGGGCGTCCGCATCAGCAGTTCCTGACCGCGCGGCGAATCGAGCAGCGCCCGATTGAGGTCGGTCTTGAACACGCCCGGCAGGATGGCGTTGACGGTGACGCCGTGGGGCGCCCACTCCACGGCAAGCGCCCGGGTCAGGCCGGCCACGGCGGACTTGCTGGCCCCGTACGCAAGGACTTCGAACAGCCCGAGGAACGAGGAGAGCGACGCGATGGTGATGACGCGACCGGACCCGCGCGCCACCATGTCGCGTCCGAAGACCTGGCAGGACCTCAACGTGCCGGTGAGGTTCGTGTCGATGATGCGCTGCCAATCGGCTTCGGCCATGTCCAGCGTCGGCACGCGCCTGGTAATCCCCGCGGCGCACACCAGAATGTCGATTCGGCCGAACGTGGCGAGGCAGGCCTCCCGGACGCGCTCGAGCGCCGTGACGTCGTTCACGTCGGCAGGCACGCGCGCCGTTCGTCGGCCCTTCCGCTCGATCTCGGCCGCCACCTCCTCGACGAGCGCGGCGCGCCGGCCGGTCGCGACGACGTCGGCGCCCGCGTCGGCGAGCCCGAGGGCAAGCGTCCGGCCGATGCCGCTCGTACCGCCGACGACGAGGGCTGCGCGGCCGGAGAGATCGAACGCGTTCATGTACTCCACATCGGAAACGACCTGGCGAATGGGATCAACACACGCGAGTCCTGGGGTTAGACCGTTGGACGGCCGCCTTGCCGACGGCCTTTCGCTTTGGGCGCCGCGGCCCTGGGAGCGGCGTCGGAGCCGTCGGCTTCCTTCGCCTGATGGGCGCTGGCCTGCATCAGGTGCGTTTCCATGGCCCGCCGCGCCTGGTCCGCATCGTGGGCGCGAATGGCCTGGTAGATCCGGCGGTGCATTTCCGCCGCGTCGCGCATGTCGCGGTTGCTCGCACGCGTGGCCGTGTCGCGACGGCGCTCGTAGTACAGCGCGGACACCATTTCGACGAGCGACGCCACGATCGGATTGCCCGACGCCGTCGCCACGGCGCGGTGGAAGTTGATGTCGTGGACCAGAAACACCTGCGGATCCGCCATCGCGGCGAACAGGCTCGCCACCTCCTCGGCCAGCGTCGCAATCTGGTCCGGCGTCGCCCGCTCGGCCGCCAGGCCGGCGGCGCCGACCTCCAGGATGCGGCGGGCCTCGTACATCTCGTCGCGCGTGAATCCGTGGAGCGCGGCAAGGAAGCTCAGCGCATCGGTGCCGAGCAGCGGCGGTCCGTCGGGGATGTAGGTACCCGACCCGTGCCGCGACTGCACGACGCCGATCGCGGCCAGCGCGCGGAGCCCCGCACGCACGGTCGGACGGCTGACGCCGACGTGCGCCGCGAGATCGCGCTCGGCGGGCAGGCGGTCGCCCGGCCGCAGCGCGCCCTGCTCGATGAGCTGGCGCACGTGCGAGACGACCTGCTCCGTGCTTCCCTCGCTCGCGCGCTCCTCTTTCCGCCGGACGGCTGTGCTCCCCATACTGGTCTAGCCAATTATAGACTCGGACCTCCGAGCCCCTCGCGCGTCAGAACGTGAGCCGCGCTCCGATCTGGATGTCGCGAGGATTGTTCCGGTCCTGGTTGACCAGCCCGAACGTCGAGTTGCGCGGATTCAGGTCCGGGTTCCAGAGCACGGTGTAGTTCAACGCGTTGATGACCTCGAACCGGATCTGGAACGTCATCGAGCGCGGCAGCCGGAAGTTCTTCGAGAGCCCGATGTCGAGCAGGTGCACGTCGTCGGTCCGCATGCCCGTCATCGTCGAGGGGAAGTACCTGACGTTGTTCGTCGTCGCGACGGCGATCCGCTGGTCGGCCTGCTGCTTTGCCGGATCGTCCACGCCGCCGGTTTGCACCGGCGCGTCGTGGAAATAGAAGCAGGACACGTCCCACGCCGGTACATCCAGGCCGCCGATGCCGCCCGACACCTGCTGGCCGATGGTGGACTTGAGGTTGCCCGGGTCGCAGGAGGCGTCGAAGTAGACGTTGCCCGTGAACGCGAGGGGCGCGCCGCTCTGATACTGGTAGGTGGTGCTCAGCTGCCAGCCTCCGGCCACCGCGTCGAGCAGATCGTTCCAGTCGTTGCCCCATTTCTGCTCGTGTCCGAACGGCAGGCGCATGATGGCGGCCGTCGAGAAGCGGTGCGGCCGGTCGTTGGGCGCCACGCGATCCTCGAGCTCGCCGTCCTGGGGATTGAGGAAGTTCAGCTTGTCGCGAAGGGATGACCGCGTGTACTGCGCGGTCACCGAGCTGACGCCCCGGAAGCGCTTCTCGACCTGAAACGACACGGCGCTGTAGCTGTCCGACCCCGTGTACTCCTCGCGCGAGATCGCGATGAAGTGCGGGAAGGGCCGCAGCAGCTGCTGGCGCTGGACCGTGGCGCCGTTGATCGTGCTGCCCGGCAGCAGCCCGGTGAAGGGGCTCGGGACGTTGGTCGTCAGGTACGTCTCGTTCGCCGCGTCGCGGCTGCGCGAGGTCGAGAGGTAATTCATCGGGATGTTGTTGATCGCGCGCACCACGGGAAGGTCCGATCCGCGCGAGCCGACGTAGATGACCGATCCCACGACGCTGCTGCCGAAGTCGCGCTGCAGGCTCATCTCCCAGCGCGTGTAGTACGGCGTCACGCGATTGCTGTCGTACATCGTGCCGAGCCCCTGGCCAAGGGACGTCTGGAGGCCCAGGCTCGAGCCCGGCGGCTGAATCAATTCGCCGCTCGGCAGCGGGTTGCTGAGCGTCACCCCCGTGAAGCTCACGCCGTTGTTGCTCGTCGTCAGCACCGGCGTCGCCTGCGAGAAACCGGACTGATTGATGTTCTCGAAGAAGTAGTCGTACGAGAAGAGGCCGACCCCCCCTCGCAGCACGGTGCGATCGTCGAGCATGAACGCCGCGGCCGCGCGCGGCAGCCACTTGGTCGCCGTGTCGTTGACCGGGCCGTCGGCGAAGAGCAGCCCGCCGTTCACCTGAAAGGCCGACACCGGGATCTCGGGGATCGGGTTGCGGGCGTAGTTGGCGGCCGCCTGCGCCTCGATCGGATTCGACGTGATCGTGTCGAAGCCCGCGAGGTTGCGGTCCAGCACTTCGCGCATGCCGGAGTTGATCTCGAAGCGCATGCCGAGGTTGAGCGTGAGGCGGGGGCTGACCTGCCAGTCGTCCTGCACGAAGAAGTGGTGATAGATCTGCGTGAACTCACCCGGTGAGGTCATCTCGAACTGGCTCGTCTGCGTCGAGGCCGCGGCCACGGCGCCCGTCGTGGCGGTGGGGAGCCCGAGCAGGAATTGCGCGAACGACTGCGCGCGGTCGTTGGTTGCCGCGGAGTTGTTCGCCCGGGTGTAGGAGCCGTCGAAGCGGAAGCGCCCTCCGGGGTACCCGCCGTCGGTGATGGCCCAGTTCTGGTGCCGGTAGTCGTATCCGGCGCGAGCCGTGTGCTGCCCCAGGACCCGTGTGAGCGTCGCCGCGGCGGAGGCCGTGTTCAGCGGCCGGTCGAACCCCTCGCGCCAGTCCGAGCGTCTCGACCCGAGCGACGCGATCGTCGAGCTGTCGTTGGTCTGGCTGAAGGCGCCGATCGTGATGAAGGGCAGATAGCGATAGTCGCCCATCGCCTGGACCGCGGAGCTGGCAAAACCGAGCGACGCCGGGTCGAACTCTTCCGCCGGGTCGCGGTATTCGCCGAAGCGCGACCAGTTTCCACGGACGTCGAGCAGCGTCGAGTTGCTCAGCGTGGACGTGTAGCCGCTGGTCACGCCGGTGTTGGTCCGGTAGTCGAAGCCCTTGGTGACGGCGAAGCCGTTGATGATGCCGCCCCCGGTGGCATTAGCGGCGTCCTGGGCCCAGTTGTACCGATCCTCCTGGCGCTTGTTCCAGTACACCGTGCCGTACATCCGGTTGGCGTCGGTGAAATTGTGATCGACCCGTCCCATGCCCGCGTTGTAGTCGTAGGGACGGAGCTGGTTGGTGAAGTAGTTGCTCACGGTCCCCGGCCGGTTGGGCAGCGGATAGAGCGCGGTGTAGGCGGCCGCGACGGGATCGATGCGCCCGGTCGGAATCCGGTTGTCGGTGAACGGCGAGCGAACGCCGGCCGAGGTCGCCGTCAACGGATCGTAGACGAGCGTGGAGAACTCTCCGAAGTCGCCGTTCCGCATCCGCTCGGTCGGCACCGTGTAGGTGGCCGGCTCCGGCTGCACGTCGCGAAGGTGCTCGAACGACGCCATGAAGAAGGTCCTGTTGCGCACGACGGGACCGCTCAGCGTGCCGGTGTAGCGGTTGTACTCCCGCGTGGGCTTGGACCCGTTGTTTCGCTCGGTGAGCAGCGGCGTCTCGGAGCGTTTGTCGCTGCGATTGAAATAGCCCGCGGCAAAGCGCACGGCGTTGGTGCCGCTCGCGACCGCGAGGTTGACGACGGCCCCCGCGGTGTGGCCAGTCTGCGCGTCGAACGCGTTGGTCTGGACCTTGAACTGGGAAATCGCGTCCGAGGGCGGCGAGAAGCCGACGCCGCGCTGGTTGGACATGTTCGGCGACCCGTCGATCGAGAACTCGTTGCCCCCCAGTGCGCCGTTGGCGACGATCCCCCCGAGGTTCGCGTTGTCTGCCGGCCGCGCGAAGTGCAGGTCCGACGTGTCGAGAATCCCCGGCGCGAGGCGCGTGAGCATGTAGGCCGTGCCGTCGCCGAGCGGCAGCTCGGTGATCTGCTTGCTGTCGATCGTCGTGCCGCTGATCCCGGAGCTGGTGTTGAGCAACGAGCGCTCGGCCGTCACCGACACCGTCTCGCTGACGCCGCCAGCCTCGAGCACGACGTCCACGCGGACCACGTCGCCCACGCGGACGTCGGCATCGAGGTGGACGAACTTCTTAAAGCCCGCGATCTCGGCGCTGACGCTGTAGTTGCCGGGATTCAGGTACAGGACACGGTACCGGCCGCTCGCGTCGGTCACCGTGTCCTGCGCGACGGACGTCGCCGTGTTCGTCACGGTCACGGTCACGCCGGGCAGGACGCCGCCGGTCGTGTCCTTCACCGTACCTTCGATGGTTCCCCGGAACTCCTGGGCGGACGGCCCCGGAACGGCGACGGCCATCATCGCCACGATCAGTGCGGCCCACGTCGTACGCGCGCGCATCTTTCGGCCTCCTGCGGAACTGGACGGCACACGTCTCGTGCCGAACGGCAAGAGGTAATACCACTTTGTGTATCGCGTGTCAACAGGACAAGTCAGATGCGATGCGCCCCGGCCGCGTCACCCCTTCTTCGGCCGGTAGTGGTACGTGTTGAGGGTCTTCTGAATGTCGAACCGGCGGATCATCTCGAGCACCTCGGCGCCCGCCATCAGCGCGGCGCCGAACCCCTGCATCGCCCGCGGATCGGTGGGCCGGTTGTAGTAGTAGACCGCGTCGTACGCGGCCGTCGTTGCGACGACGATGCCGTCGATCGTGCCGTCGGGTCGAATGCGCGTCTCGAGCGCGCGCCAGCCCGTCTGCGCGATCGGCGCATACACGGGCTGTATCCATCCGCGGTTGACGCCCCTGGCGATGGCGAAGGTGAACATCGCCGTTGCGGAGGACTCCAGGTAGCTGTCTTCGCGGTCGAGGAGCTGGTGCCAGAATCCGCTGCCGCTCTGCACGCCGGCGACGCCCTGCACGCCGCGGCGGAACACGTCGAGCACCTGCGCGCGCCGCGGATGCTGCTCCGGCATGACGCTGAGCAGTTCCGCCGTCGCCATCAACGCCCACCCTCCGCCGCGTCCCCAATAGAACTTTGGATCCGCAGGTTCGTGCGCGAACCAGGAGTGATCGAACAGCCCCGTGTTCGGGTTCATCAGGCGCGCGGCGTACTGCACGACCTGTGTCGCCGCGTCGTCGAAGTACTGGCGCTGGCCCGTCAGCGCGCCCATCTGCGCGAGAAACGGGACGCTCATGTACAAGTCGTCCACCCATATCGAGACCGGGTGCGGACGCGCGCGCGCGATCGTGCGATCGGGCATCCGCGTCATCTGTCGCGACACGAAGTCGTTCACGAGGTCGATGACCGGCCGGTATTTCGGGTCCTTCCACCGCAGATAGGCCTTGATGAGCGCGGCGCCGATGGCCCCGCAGTCGTCCAGTTCCCGCATCTCCATCAGGCGGCGGTACCCGTAGGGCTGCGGGCCGAATGCGGCCGCCTGCCGGCGGAAGAACTCGAGATGCTCGAAGATGAAGTCGAAGTTCCTGCGGGTGTAGCTCTCGAACGAGCGATCGCCGGTCACGTCGGTGGCGTGCAGCATGCCGGCGAGCACGACACCCATCGAGTACGTCCAGTCGTTGAACTCGCCGGGACCCAGATCGATGCCGGCCGTCTGCGTCGGCGTGGTCACGTCGCGGAGCGGCTGCCCGGTCGCCGTGTCGACGAGACGGTACGGCGTGGACCGCACGAAGTGCTCCCGGATCCGGCCGAGCGACTGCACGATCTCGGCCTCGGCCGGCACGGTGTACGCGATGCCGGGCGGAATCGAGGGTTGAGAGAACGACGGGTCGCTGCTGCCTGCGCCCTGCGGCGGCGCCGGCGCCTGGGCTCCGGCGGCAACGACCAGCGCGAGCGCCGCGGCGGCGGCAGACGTCACCACGCCGGGTTGGCCTTTGTGCATCGAACGCTCCCCTTGCGCGCCATGACGGTCGCGCGGTATTGGTATAGCCACTTTGCGATGAGAACGCAAGCCGGGTCTTTCCGCCGCGGGCCGCGCGCGCTCGCACGCGTAGTGATCGGCGCGTGCGCGGCGGCGCTGGCGGCGACGTCGCCGGCCGCTCAGGTGCCGTGGAGCCGCGTGCTCGATCAACAGGCCGAGTGGTACGGCTCCGCGGAGGCGCGCTCGATCGCCGACAGCGTGCTGCTCCATCAGCGGGCGAACGGCGGGTGGCCGAAAGACATCGACATGAGCACTCCGCCCTCGGGCGCAGCAGCGCGACCCTCCGAGCCCGACTCGACGATCGACAACGGCGCCACGGTCACCCAGATCCGCCTGCTCGATCGAGTGTGGCTGTCCACGACGAACGCGAGGTACCGGGACGCCGCGGCGAGGGGGCTCGACTATCTGTTCCTCTCTCAATATGCCAACGGCGGATGGCCGCAGATCTACCCCCTGCGGAAGGACTACACCCGCCGCATCACGTTCAACGACGACGCGATGGCTGGGGTCCTCCTGCTGCTGGACGATCTCGTGGCGGGGCGGGCGCTCGCATCCGCCGGTGACGTCGCACGGGCTCGCGCGGTCAAGGCCATCGACACCGCCACGTCGGTGATTCTCCGATCGCAGGTCCGCGTCAACGGCCGCCTCACGGCCTGGTGCGCGCAGCACGACGAAGTGACGCTCGAACCCGCTCCGGCCCGATCGTACGAACACGTGTCGCTCAGCGGCCGCGAGACCGTCGATATCGTTCGCTTCCTGATGCGCCGTCCGCCGACTCCGGAGGTCGTTGCGGCGGTGGAGGCCGCCGTCGAGTGGCTTCGATCGGTCCCGATTCGCGGTCGGCGGCTCGACCGCCGCGCCGACCCCGCTGGACGGCGCGCGCCCGATCTCGAGCTCGTCGTCGATCCGGCAGCGCCCGCTCTCTGGGCGCGCTTCTATCAGATCGGAACGAACAGGCCCATCTACTCGGGCCGCGACGGCGTGGTGCGATACGACATCTCGGAGATCGAGGCCGAGCGCCGGAACGGATATGCCTGGCTGGGCCCGTGGCCGGCCGCGCTCGTTGACGCGGAATACCCGGCGTGGCGCGCCCGCGTCAGCGGGTTATCCGTGAAGTGAGCGCCTTGCCGTTGATGGACACGTTGGCCAGCTCGAGATCGCGAACCGCTTCGAGCACATCCGCCTTTTCCACGCCGTCGAAGCGGCAATCCACGATGCGCACGCCCGTAATCGGAGCGTGACCATAGCCGCGCAGCAGCAGCGCATATTGGCTTTTCCGGCTGGTCACGTTGCGAACCTCGACGTCGCGGACCGTCGGAGGGTACTTCCCCGAATCCCCTTCCTCGTAGAAGAAGTCGATCGTGACGACCGCCTCCGCCACCTGACCCACCGTGACGTCGCGCATGTAGACGCCCTCGATCACGCCCCCTCGCACCGAGTTCGTCTTCATGCGCAACGCTCGATCGAGGCGGGGGCTGTCCATGCGGCACCGCTCGGCGAACACGTTTCGGGCGCCGCCCGAGATCTCGCTGCCGATGACGACGCCGCCATGGCCGTCCTTCATCGAGCAGTCGCGAATCACGACGTTTTCAACCGGCACGTTCAGCCGCCGGCCGTCGTCGTTGCGCCCGGATTTGAGCGCGATGCAGTCGTCGCCGGTGTCGAACGAGCAGCGCTCGATGAGCACGTCGCGGCACGACTCGGGATTGCAGCCGTCGTTGTTCGGGCCGTGGCTCGTGATGGTGACGTTGCGGACCGTGACGCTCCGGCAGAGCACGGGGTGAATTTCCCACATCGGCGAGTTGACGATCGTGACTCCGTCGATCAGCACGTTGCGGCTCCGGTAGGGTTGGATGAAATTCGGCCTGAGGAAGTGGCCGTCGCCGAAGATCCGCTCGGCGACCGGAACGCCGCGGGCCTGCATGTCGAACAGACGCGTCCGGCCCGAGGTCTGGCGCGCGCCGCGGGCCGCGCCGGTGCCGCGCCAGTTCCACCACCGGTCAGGCCCGGCCTGGCCGTCCAGCGTGCCTGTGCCGGTGATCGCGATGTTCTCGGCTTCGAAGGCGTAGATGAACGGGGAGTAGTTCATCAACTCGACGCCCTCCCACCGGGTGAACACGAGCGGGTAGTCGGCCGGAGCGGCGCTGAACGCGAGCGTGGCGCCCTCCGCCAGGTGAAGGTTCACGCCGCTCTCGAGACACACCGCGCCAGTGAGGTACCGTCCCCTCGGAACCACCACCCGCCCGCCGCCAGCGGCTCGGCAGGCGGCGACGGCCTTGCCGATGGCGCTCGTGCACGACGCGACCCCGTCTCCAACCGCGCCGTACCGGGTGATCTCGAAGTCTCGGGAGGGAAACCGCGGAACCGTGATGCTCTCGACGATGGCGCGCGCGCGCACCCACGGATCGGCGGCGCTGCGCTGGCCTGCCTTCGCCGTTCGGGCTACAGCGGGCAGACCGCGCCCGTCCAGGATCGACGGCCGCGCGACGGCCGCCGCCGCAGCCGCGACCATGAAGTCCCGCCTCGAGATGCGACTCATAGTGGACAGACCACCTACAGGAGGTGACACATCTTGGCGACCTGGTACACCGATGTCAAGGCGCGCAGGCTTGCCATCGCGCGGTTTCAAACGCTAAGCTGGCTCCTCAAGTGGATTGACATGTTGAAGGACACGCTGTTCAGACAGCCGAGGCGCACGGGGCTGCACGTCCTGCAGCGGTGCGGCGAGGCGGGGGCCCGCGAGTTGACGACGCGGCGGCTGAGGCTGGAGGCCGGCGCAACGGCCTCGCTGCGGCTGGACGAGGAAGAGACGATCGCGGTCGTCCAGGACGGCAGCGGGATGCTGGCAGCGGGGGGCAGCGAGTGGCCGGTCAGCCGGAAGGGCGTGTTTGCCGAGCGCGCCACGGCGTTGTACCTGCCGGCCGGCGTCGAGATGCAGGCTCGTTCGGATTCGATGCTCGAGGCGGTGCTCTTCTCGACCCGAGCCAGGCCGGGCGGCTCGCCCGCGCTCATCCGGCCCGAGCAGGTGGCGGTGGCGGTGCGCGGCCGGGGAAGCTACACGCGCGAGGTGCACAACATCTTCGTCAGCGATCCGCACGCGCAACGCCTGATGGTCGGCGAGACGTTCAACCCTCCAGGGAACTGGAGCAGCTATCCCCCGCACAAGCATGACGGCCGCGACGGTGAGCCCACGCTCGAAGAGGTGTACTACTATCGCGTCGATCCGCCGCACGGCTTCGGCCAGCAGATGCTCTACACCAGGGACGGCGAAAGCGTCACGCACACCGTCCTCGACGGCGACGCGGTGCTGCTGCCGTATGGCTACCACCCGGTCTCGGCGCCGCCCGGATACCGGCTCTATTACCTGTGGGGCCTGGCAGGGGCCGAGCGGCGTCTCGCCCTGCACGAGGACCCCGCCCATCAGTGGATTCACTCCGCCAGTCTCTGACGCGCAGGCCGATGGCTGTTCTTCCGATCTCCGACCGAACCTGCATCGTGCGGAACACCGGCGCCACCCGGGGGCGTACACGATCGATCGAGCCGGGGACTGCCGCGGTCAAGCACCTGCGATACGGGCGCATCGTGCTGGGCGCCGCCGACGCGCCCGTCGAGGTCCCGGCCGGCGAGGTCGAAACCGCCCTGATTGCGCTCGGAGGCGAGGCCGCGGTGGCGCTCGCCGGGGTCGAGTACGAGCTGCGCCCCTACGATTCGCTGTACATCCCGCGCGGGACCGCGTTTCAGGTGCGCGCCGGGTCCGGCGGATGCGATCTCGCCGAGATTGCCGCACCCGTCGAACGGCAGTACCCCGTGCAGTTCGTCTCCTTCGAAAGCGTCTCGCGCGACCCGGGCCTGCATTTCGAAACTGGTGGCGAGGGGGCGCGTCGGACGCTGAACATCTTGATTGGAAAGAACGTCTCGGCCGGCCGCCTGATGGCCGGCGTGACCTTCAGCCAGCCGGGGAACTGGACGTCATGGCCGCCGCACGAGCACGGCGTGCTGGCCGAGGAGGCGTATCTCTTCATCGACATGCCGCGGCCGGCGTTCGGCGTGCAGCTGGTCTACGTGGACGACACCAGCCCCGAGCTGGCGACGATCGTCCGGGAGGGCGACGTCGTGCTCATGCCGCAGGGCTACCATCCCAACGTCGCCGCGCCCGGGCATCCGATCAACTTTCTCTGGATGATGGCCGCCGAGCGCGAGCTCGTGGATCGTCAGTTCGGCGTCGTGAACGTCCACCCCGACTTCGCGAGCGGCGGCTCGGGCCTGGACCGCGGACGC
>DASTDQ010000335.1:0-3652 GCA_035710305.1 Vicinamibacterales bacterium
CGTGCCTGCCCGCGTCCAGGCCGATCTGCTCAAGGCGGCGGCAATCGTTCCCGTCACGAACGAACGCATCGACGAGCCGAGGGACGTGCGCCGGCTCACGCTGCGTCTCGAGAACGCGGAGCTCCCGGCGGGGGATCTCGATGGAGTGGGGCAGCGCGTCTCGGGCAATGTCGTCGAGCTGACCGACGCCCGGCTGCTGCAGCCCGGCCCGATGGATCCGGACGCCGCACGGCACATCGCTCCGGAGCCGCTCATCGAGAGCGACGACCCGCTGATCCGGGCTGAGGCCGATCAAGCAGTACGCGGCGCAACCACCGATCGCGATCGCGCCGAGCGGCTGACGCGCCACGTGAGCGGCCTGCTCGACAAGAAACCGACGATCAGCCTGCCTTCGGCCCGCGAGGTGCTGCGCACGAAAGTGGGCGATTGCAACGAGCACACAGTGCTGTTTGTGGCGATGGCGAGATCGATCGGCATGCCGTCCCGCATTGCGGTCGGCCTCGTGTTCATGCACGGGGCGTTCTATTACCACGCGTGGCCCGAGGTATACCTCACTGAAGGCGCGGGCCGTGGACTTTGGTTGCCCGTGGATCCCACGCTCAATCAGTTCCCCGCCGATGCCACGCATCTGCGCCTGGCGCGGGGGGGCCTCGACCGTCAGGCCGCGATCCTTCCGCTCATCGGCCGTTTGAAGGTGACGGTGACCGGCCTCGAGCTCGATCCGACAACCGACCGCGTGATCGTCGGCCGTCAGGCCACTGCGCCCGAGGCTCCCGCCTTTCGCGTGGACGATCCGCGCAGCACGGCGACGGAGACACGGTGCCGCTGTTCGACCACAGGAGCTTCGGCGGCAGCCGCGCTAGGGGGCACCCCATGATTGCGGTACGGGATCTTGTCAAGGAGTACGGCCGCTTCAGGGCGGTTGACGGCGTCACGCTCGACGTGAAGCCGGGGGAGATTCACGGGTTTCTCGGACCAAACGGCGCCGGCAAGACGACGACGCTGCGGATGATCGCCGGGCTGCTGAAGCCCACGTCCGGCCGCATCCTCGTCAACGATCACGATCTCGAGCGGGAGCCCGAGGCGGCGAAGGCGGCGCTCGGCTTCATCCCCGACCGGCCGTTCATCTACGACAAGCTCACGGCCGGCGAGTTCCTGACGTTCCACGCCGGGCTTTACGGTTTCAGCAACGGCAGCGTGCAGGGGCGCGTGCACGAGATGCTCGACCTCTTCGAGCTCCGGCAGTGGGAGCACCAGCTGGTCGAAAGCTTCTCGCACGGAATGAAACAGCGGCTCGTCATGAGCTCCGCGTTCTTTCATCGGCCTCGCGCCGTCGCCGTGGACGAGCCGATGGTGGGCCTCGACCCGCGCGGCGCGCGCCTCATCAAAGACGTCTTCCGGCGCATGAGCGAGCGCGGCGTGGCGATCCTGATGAGCACGCACACGCTCGAAGTGGCGCAGGAGATGTGCCACCGCGTCAGCATCATCCAGAAGGGGCGCATCATCGCGCACGGCACGGTGGACGAGGTCAAGCAGATGGCCGGCGGTGCGGACGAGCACCTGACGTCCGTCTTCCTGAAGCTCACCGGCGGCAGCGGCCTGCAGGAGATCGACGAGATCTGAGATGACGCCGTCGGCGACAGCATTTCCGCATCTGCTCCTTCCACACCTCTGGGCGTCGAGGAATCGCGTCCGCAGAGGCGAGAAGGGCGATCTGCTCAGGGGGCTCGTCTTCGGTTCGATCGGCCTGCTCGTTTCCGGAGCGCTCTACTACGGCGCCTTCTGGGTGACCATGCAGCTTGCCGCCTACGAGGAGTTCGGGGACTACCTGCTTCGCCTGGGCCTCTCGTGGCTGTTCCTCACCTTCCTCGCCTTTCTCGCGTTCAGCGGCATCGTCACGGCGCTGTCCACGTTCTTCCTGGCCGACGACCTTCGTCTCCTGATGGCGAGTCCCGTGGCCGCGAGGCGGCTGTTCCTGGCCCGCTTCGCGCGGACGGTCGGGTCGGCGTCGTGGATGGTCGTGATCTTCATGGCGCCAGTGCTCATCGGCGTGGGCGTCGGGGCGTGCGCGCCTCCCGGCTTCTACGCCACCGCGGCGGCCACGGTCGTGCCGTTCTGCGTGATACCGGTCGCGCTCGGCTCGGCGTGCACGCTCTTTGTCGTGAACGTGTTTCCCGCGCGCCGCGCGCGCGATCTGCTGATGCTGATGGGGCTCGTCTTCGCGGCGGCCGTCGTGCTGGTCCTTCGATTCATTCAGCCCGAGCGCCTGCTCCGCGTCGATTCCCTGCCCGACATCACCGACTTCTTCGCGACGCTGCAGTCCCCTGTCACGCCGATCCTGCCGTCGTTCTGGGCCGGCGAGTCGCTCTTTGCCTCGGTCCACGGCGGGTTCGACTGGCTGCACCAGGCCGCGCTCTGGACGACGGCCGGCGCCTTCACCATCGTGCTCGGCGCGGCCCACGAGCGGTGGCACTTCGCCGGGTACAGCCGATCGCAGGAAGCGCCCAAGACCCGCTTCGCGCGCTTCCGCACGCTCGACGTTCTCGCCGCGTCCCTGCCGCTGTCGGCGGTCCGGCGTCAACTGCTGGTGAAGGACGTGAAGATCTTCCTGCGCGACGTGAGCCAGTGGGTGCAGCTGCTGCCGCTGCTGGCCCTCGTCCTGCTGTATCTCTACAACTTCCGCGTGCTCGATCTCGATCGCATTCCCTACATGAGCGGCTTCGTCAAGAACGTGTACGCCTTCATCAACCTCGGGATGGCCGGGTTCGTGATGGCGACCGTGGCCGTGCGCTTCGTCTTTCCCGCCGTGTCCGCGGAAGGGCAGGCGTTCTGGATCATCAGGACCTCGCCCATCTCGATGCACGACTTCCTGTGGTCGAAATTCTGGACGGCGCTCGTGCCCGTGCTGCTCTTCACGGAGGTGCTGACGATCGCGGCCAACGAGCTGCTGGGCGTCGATCCGTTCCTCAAGATCGTGGCCGCGGTCGCGATCGTCGTCTTGACCTTCGCGCTGGTCGGCCTGGCCACGGGGCTCGGCGCGCGCTACCCGCGCTTCGGCGCCGACGCCACGCAGGCGGCGGGCTCGTACGGGGGCGTCATGTTCATGGTGGCCGCCGTCGCCCTCATCATCGTCACGATTGCACTCGTCGGCTGGCCCTCGTCCATGTATCTGATGTCGCGTACGGGCGGGTTCCGGTTCCGGCTGACGCCGGAGCGCCAGGCGCTCATCGCCCTCTGTTTCACGGCTGCCGCCGCCGTGTGTCTCGCGACCTGGCGCCTTGCGATGAAGTCAGGCGTGAAGGCCCTGGAGGAGATGAGGAAGTAACGAGATAGGCCTTGATTTTCGACCAGTACTGCTCGCGCCAGCCGCGTTCGGTTTCGGGAATCAGGTCCTTCGGTACACCGCGATGCGTCAGCACGAGTTCTGTCCCGCCATCACGTGTCGGAGTCAGGGTCACGGCCGCCATCGAGAAGATACCTTCGGGGAACTGTCGGTGGCGCCAGGCCTGAACGATTCGTTGACCTGGAACGAGGTCGACGTTGACCCCGGTGACGTCGTTGCCGCTGGCCGAAAACGCTCCGCCAATTCTGCGGCTGATGGTCGCCTTCCTGCCCGTCACCACGGAGTGCTTTCTCGAGTCTGCGAGAAGAT
>DASTDQ010000336.1:0-3664 GCA_035710305.1 Vicinamibacterales bacterium
GTCATCGTGCTGTCCATGTACCGGGACGATGCGTATGTACTCGAAGCCTTCAGAAACGGCGCGGCGGGCTATGTCGCCAAAGAGTCCGGCGGGGCCGAGCTCTTCCAGGCCATCCGGGAAACCCTGGCTGGTCGTTCCTACCTGAGCCCTGCGATCTCTCAGGCCTCCGAAGGCTCCTATGCATTCCAGGGATCGGCGCTGCGCACCCCTCGGTCCGGTTCGACTGGCCGGCACGCGACGTTGACCGCCCGTGAGCAGTCGGTCCTGCGCCTGGTCCTCGAGGGAGCGGGTAGTCGTGACATCGCGGACCGTCTGAAGCTCGGTTCACGCAGCGTCGAAGGCCATCGCACCGCCTTGATGCAGAAGCTGGGGTTGAAGACCCGCGACGAACTGACTCGCTATGCCCTGCAGCGTGGGGTCGCACTTGGGAAGAAGGCAAGGTCCGCTGTGAAGAAACCGCCGCGGCGACTCGCAGCGGCCGAGACGACGCGATGAGAGCGGCGGTACCACGGAGACGAGAACTCACGAAAGTCCCTACCGGTGTGACCGGGCTGGACGAGGTGTTGCGCGGCGGGCTGCCGGCCGGGCGCATGACGCTGCTCAGCGGCGGTGCCGGGAGTGGCAAAAGCCTCATCGCCCTGCAATGCGCGCTGCACGGCGCCAAGGCGGGCGAGCCGTGCATCGTGGTGCTGTTCGAGGAACGCGCCGCCGCGGTTCGTCAAAACGTGTTGAGCCTGGGATGGGACGTGCGGTCGTTGGAGCGGAACAAGAAACTCTTCTTCCTGGATGCGCGTCTGAACCCGGAAGCCGTAGTGTCCGGCGACTTCTCGATCAAGGGTCTGCTGGCCATTCTCGAGCAGCAGGTCAAAGCCCTGGGGGCCCGGCGAATCGTGTTCGACGCGGTGGACACGCTCCTGCACTTGTACAACAGCGCCACGCGCGAGCGCCACGAATTGAGCGGACTGCACGAATGGCTGTTGGACCGGGGACTGACCGCAATCATGACGGTCAAGTCTGACCCGCAGGACGGGCCGTCCCGGTATTCATTCCTGGACTTCATGGCAGATTGCGTGATCCACGTTGACCAGCGCGTCACGGTTCAGGTGACAACGCGCCGCCTGAGAGTGGTCAAGTATCGTGGCTCCGGATACGGCCGCAACGAATATCCCTTCATCATCGGAGACGACGGCATTCACGTCATCCCGATCACCAGCAGCGTATTACAGCACCGCACTCCCGGTGCCCGGATGTCCAGCGGTCTGGCCGGGCTGGATCGCCTCGTCGCCGGCGGCTACAAGCGTGGCACCGGCATCCTGATCGTCGGGACCACCGGCGCGGGAAAGACCACCTTGGCGTGCGCGTTTGCCCAGGCGGCGTGCCGGCGCGGCGAGCGCGTGTTGTACCTCAACTTCGAAGAGTCGCCGGAGTCGATGGTCAGCAATATGCGGAGCGCGGGCGTGCTCCTGCGGTCGGCGATCAAGAGCCGGCGGCTGGTGGTCCAGTCCTCTATGCCGGAAGCGACGGGAGTGGAGGAGCACTTGTTCCGGGCTCTTCGGGCGCTCGACGAGCTTCGCCCACAGCACGTGATCGTGGATGCGATCTCGGCATGCGAGCGAATGGGGACGACGCATGCAGCCTTTGAATACCTGATGCGGGTCCTGGACGCCTGCAAGCAGCGCGGGATTACCTGTATCTACCTCAATCAGGCCACAGGCATGGACGTCGTCTCGGAGATCAGTGGCATCGGCATATCGTCCATCATCGATACCGTCATCGTGCTCCGCCAGCTCTCGATCGATCGCGAGACAAGGCGCGAGTTGATGGTGATGAAGTCACGAGGCTCGAGGCATTCTGAACGGTTCCATGAATTCCGAATCACAAGTCACGGCATCGATCTGCCGAAGGCCTAGCTCGCCGATGTCAGGGCGGGTTGTGGACCAGACCGGATGCGGACGCAGATGCTGAAAGCTCGGACGCACGCCGGGAGGAAATCCCCCGCCGCAACAGCGGGAAGTGGGACCTATGCCTTCCGACTCTTCGTGGCCGGCAACGAGAGCAACTCCACGGAAGCCAGACAGAACCTGGCTCAGTTGTGCTCGACGTACCTCAAGGGACGCCACCGGATCGAAATCGTGGACGTGTTGAAGAACGCGGCGGCCGCGATCAAACATCGCGTGCTCGTGACGCCTACGCTGATCGCGATCGAGCCCCAGCGTGTGGTCACGCTGTTGGGCAACCTGAGCGATACCAGGCAGGTCCTTGCCGCGCTTCGACTGAACGGCAACAGACCGTGAGCCGCCGGAATCCGCCAGCCCGCCGGCCGACCACGGGGACGCAGGACGCCGAAGCCGTCATCCACGCGCTCAGGACCAATCAGGTGGACGCAATTGTCGGTGACAGTCATGTCATGTTGGTCCGCTTGAAACAGGCGGAAACGAATCTCGAGAGCTCACGCGATCAATTGCGGGCTCTCGCGGCACGATTGGAGTCCCAGCGCGAGAGTGAGCGGGCCCAGATTGCTCGCGAGATTCATGACGAGCTTGGGCAGACGCTCACGAGCCTGCAGTTGGGATTGGCCTGGCTCGCCCACACCGTAACGCCCACGCAGCCGGTGCGGACGAAGCTCGCCTCGATGTCGTCGCTGGTCAGCGCCTCGATCCGATCGGTGAGAGACGTCGCGGTTCGGTTGCGGCCCGGCGTGGTGGACGAACTGGGCCTCGTGAAGACGTTGCGCGCGGAGGCGAGGGCATTCAGGGACAACACGGGAATCCCGTGCAGGTTCGAGACAAATCTTCGGAACATCACCTTTGACCGGGAAGGAAGCATCGGCGTGTTCCGAATCGTCCAGGCCGCCCTCACGAACGTGGCCCGGCACGCTCGGGCATCCCGGGCCGTGATGACATTGATGAAGAGACGGGACACTCTCGTCGTGACGGTGAAGGACAACGGCCGGGGAATCACCTCGACCCAGCGTGCCAAGCCTGGCTCGTGCGGCGTCATCGGCATGCAGGAGCGTGCCCTCGCACTCGGGGGAACGCTTACGCTCGTAGGATCACGAGACAAAGGGACCACCCTGACTGTTCACATCCCGTTGTCACGGATGCTCATCAGCGGTGTGGCGCCGTGAGTGCACAGACGACGAGTCGTGCAGCACGACGTTGAGCAGCGAGCTGTGGATCCGCAGGGAGTTGCTGTTCCGGGTGCCGTTGTAGTGAACGAAGCCCAGTTTCTTGAAGCGATTCATGAAGAGGCAGACTCTCGAACGCGTCGTGCCGATCATGTCGGCGAGCGTCTGCTGGCTGATCTTCGGGACCACGGTTTCCGGAACGCCATCCTTGCCGAACTGAGCGAGCAGGAGCAGGATGCGGGCCAGCCGCTTCTCACTCGAGTTGAACAACTGGTCGATCAGGCCTTCTTCGCACCGGACATGGTGGGCCAACAGGTGCGCCACGAACAGGTCGGACAACGAGCGTTCCCGTCGAAGGGCGTCCGCCATCCACTTCTTGTCCACTCGTAGAAGCTCACAATGGGTCAGGGCCGCGGCCGATCCCGCGCGGTGGGCCTGGCCCGCCAGCGAGCCTTCCCCGAAGAAGCTGCCCTCGTTCACGAGGCCGATCGTCGCTTCCTTGCCGGCCTTCGAGACGACGGTGAGCCTCACTCTGCC
>DASTDQ010000337.1:0-2206 GCA_035710305.1 Vicinamibacterales bacterium
ACCGTTGGGAGATGGAGACGGCGCTGGTGGAGTTTGCCGCCGAGCGACGGCTCCGGAAAATGTGATGAGAAGAACCTGGTTTCCGTCGTCGCTGGCCGTTTCGATCGTGACGTTGGGAGTCCTTGCGTCGTCCGCCGCCGCCCAGACCGCGGCCCCCGGTCCACGCGAGGGCGAGGTGGCATCGGATCCGATCAGATGCTGGTGGAAAGCCGATCGCACGGCCGTTCGGGTGGGCGAGCGCTTCGGGCTGGTGCTCACGTGTGCCGTCATCGAAACGGGCGCCATTACTGTCGTCCCCGCGCTCAATCAGCTCGAGCCTGGCGCACTGTCGCTGACGCCTTTCGAGGTGGTCAGTGGCCCCAGGGCAGACGATGTGGTCGCGCCCCCTTGGCGGTACGTCCAGTTCGACTACACCGTGCGGCTGCTGAGCGACGGCTTCTTCGGCCAGGACCTGATGATTCCGGCGCTCACGGTGACCTACAACCTGCAGTCGGCCGGAGGAACCCAGGGCCGGGACAAGGCTTACGTTCTGCCGGCGCTGCCGATCCGCGTTCTGTCACTCGCGCCGAGAAGCGCGTCCGATATTCGCGACGCATCGGGTCAGACGTTCGCCACGATCGCGTCGCGGCGCTTCCGATCGTCGCTCGCCTTCGTGCTGGCGTGGATCAGCTTCGCGTTCGCGGTCGTACTCGCTGCCTTCGCCGTGATTGCAGCGGTGAGGCACTACCGGTTGAAAGGCCCCGCCGCCGTCCGGGTGCTGCCCGCGTCGTCCGTGCTGGGTGGATGTCTGAACGCGCTCCGCGACGTGGCGGGCGAGGCCACCCGGGGGGGCTGGTCGCCCGAGCTGGCGCGCCGCGCGGTCGCTCCCCTCAGGATTGCGGGCGCCGTGGCAATCGAGCGACCCGTGGCCCAGCGCTTCGCCGACCGTGATGCCAGCGAGCGCGAAGGCCAGATCGCCGTTCGAACCGGCTGGCTCAAGCCGCAGCGCGTGCTGATCTCGGCCGCCGTCACCTCGAAGACGATCGCGGGGCATCTCGAAAACGGGCGCCGGATCCGGCCGGCCGCACGAGCCCGGCTCGAGTCGCTCGCCGACGCGTTGAGCACGCTCAGCGTGGCGAGCTACGGGCGAAATGGAAAGCCCGACGCCGGCTCGCTCGATGCCGCAGTCGAGTCGGGCCGGACCGCCGTCCAGGGACTTCGCACCGGCGCGCGATGGCCGGTTCGCACCGCGAGCGCCGTCCTGCGCATGTTCACGTTCGGGGGCTAGTCAACTCCCAATTTCCAACTCCCAACTCCCAAGTGGAATGTCGCTTGGAAGTGGGGCCTGGGAAGTGGGAATTTGGGGGCTTGGGATTTTGGGAATTGGGAGTTGGGAGTTGATCTGAAGGATGCCGCGTGTGCAGGACCTGCTCATCGTCGTGCGCGCCACCTGGGACGAGTGGGTCCGCACCAGCTGGGCGTCGCTCGAGTTCGACGGCGCGCGCACGGCGCTTCTCGTCTTCGTGGTGCTGCTGGCCGTTGCGCTCCTCGTGCTGCTCGTCGGCTTCATCGGCCGCGGGTCGGTGAGGGGCAAGGTCGCGCTGCCCGCGCTCCTGCCCGTCATGCGCCGGTCGCCGCTGACCTTCGTCAGGCATCTTCCGCTGCTGCTCTTTGCCGCCGGGATCCCGCTGTTCGCCATCGCTCTGGCGGATCCGCTCACCGGGTTTTCCCGCGAGGAAGTGTCGTATCCGGGGCGGCGCATCGCCTTGCTCGTTGACGGCTCGACGAGCATGGTGATCCGGTTCGACTCGACCGTGAAGCGTCCGGGCGAATCGACGTTCTTCACCGCGGTTGCCGCGGCCGAGCAGTTCATCAGGCGGCGCATGACGGGTCCCTACCGCGACCTGGTCGCGCTGATTCAGTTCGGCAACTTCGCCTACGTCGTCACGCCGTTCACCAACGACTACGAGAACATTCTCCTGAGCACGCGCCTCATCGGCGACCCGGCCGAATGGGGCCGCTTCCCCGACTGGGGCACCACCATCATCGAAGGGATCGACCAGGCCACGCAGTTGTTCCGCACCTTCGACTTCACGAACGCGTCCGGCAACCTGATGATCGTCTTCACCGACGGGCGCGACTCGCAGCTGAACCGGCAGAAGGCGGACCTGGATCGCATCGTCGGCGAGGCCCGGACCTGGAAGATCCCCGTGTACATGATGCGCAC
>DASTDQ010000338.1:0-4547 GCA_035710305.1 Vicinamibacterales bacterium
GATCGAGGAGGTCCCCTCGGACTTCCACGCGCGGTTCAGCGCGCGGTCGAAGACCTACCGGTACCGGATCAGGAACGCGCCGATCGCCGACCCGTTCGACCGGCTCTACACGTGGCACGTACCCGAGACGCTCGACGTCGATGCCATGCGGCGTGCCGCGGCGAGCCTGGTCGGGACGCACGACTTCGCGGCTTTTCAGAGCACCGGCAGCGACACCACGAGCACGATTCGAACGATCACGCGATCGGAGTGGCAGGAGGCGCCCGGCGTGCTCACCTACGAGATCGCGGGCACCGGCTTCCTTCGCCACATGGTGCGCGCCATCGTGGGCACGCTCGTCGAGGTCGGGCGAGGATGGCGTCAGCCCGCGAGCGTAGCGGCGCTTCTCGCGGGAGGGTCGCGATCGGAGTCGGGCCCGACGGCCCCGGCGCTCGGACTGTTCCTCGTCGATGTGGATTATCATTAACCCGTTGTCAGACGAGGAATTGAGCTGTGCCGCTTGACAATCTGCTCGCGTGGATTCCGCCAGGGCATCCCGATGCCATGCTCGCCCGGGAGATCCACTTCGATCGGCTTCCCGTCCATGTCGCGATCATCATGGATGGCAACGGGCGCTGGGCGGCCCAGCGTCACCTGCCGCGCGTCGAGGGCCACCGGGCCGGCATCGACGCGGTGCGCGATTCGGTCGAAACCGCCGCACGGCTCGGCATCCGGGTTCTCACGCTGTACGCCTTCTCGATCGAAAACTGGAAGCGGCCTGCGAGCGAAGTGGGCACGCTCATGCAGCTGCTCAAGCGGTACCTGAGGTCCGAGCTGAACACGCTGCTCAGCAACGACATCCGCTTCCGCGTGATCGGACGGATGGAGGATCTGGCTCCCGACATCAAGGACGAGCTGAACGCGGCAATCGAGCGAACGTCGACGAGCAGCGGCATGCTGTTCAACATCGCGTTGAACTACGGCGGCCGCGCCGAGATCGTGGACGCCGCGCGACAGGCGATTGCCTCCGGCGTGTCACCACAGGATCTCGACGAGGAGCGATTCGCGAGTTTCCTCTACACTGCGGGACAACCCGACCCGGACCTGCTGATTCGGACGAGCGGCGAGATGCGGGTCAGCAACTACCTGCTCTGGCAGATTGCCTACTCGGAGATCTACGTGACCGATACGCTGTGGCCGGACTTCCGGCGCCGTCACTTCATCGAGGCCGTGCTGGCGTATCAGAAGCGTGAGCGGCGGTACGGCGGCATCAGCTCGCCGGCGGCGATCGGGGCGAAATGAAGCGCGCCTGATGGTTCGCTTTGCCAGCGGGGTGGCTCTCGCGGCAGTTGCGCTCGCAGCGATCCTGTTCCTTCCCCTCGTCGCGCTGCGCGTGCTGGCCTGTCTCGTCGCGGCGCGGGCGGCGTACGAGTACCTCGAGCTCGCGAAGACGCCCATTCGCGCGGTCGTGCTGGCCGTCGCGCTGTGCTGGGTGTCGTCGGCGCCGGAGCCGCCGTCTGCGTACGTACTCCTGTCGATGGCCCTGCTATGGGCCGGGGCAGAGGTACTGCTGGCCAATCACTCGCTCGAACAGGCCACGACCGGGATTTTCGGAGCCGTTTACGTTGGAATGCCTCTCGGCTTGCTGGTGGCCGTTCACGCCCTGCAAGGCTGGCGCGCGACGCTGCTCCTGGTCGGTACGGTCGTGGTGAGCGATACGGCTCAGTACTACACCGGCCGGTCGCTGGGCCGGAGGCCGCTGGCTCCTTCGATCAGCCCGCACAAGACCATCGAAGGCGCCATCGGGGGAATGGTGGCCGGTCCCGCGTTGATGGCGCTGGTCGGGCCGTCAGCTCTGCCGTCCGCGAGCGCCGGACCGCTGCTCGTGGTCGGGCTGCTCGTCGTAGGGTTGGGAATCTGCGGCGATCTCTTCGAGTCGCGGCTCAAGCGCGCCGCGGGCGCGAAGGACAGCTCGTCGCTCATTCCCGGACACGGCGGCGTGCTCGATCGCATCGACGCGCTGCTGTTCGCCGTCGCGCCGTTCTACCTGTACGTTCGAAACATCTCGTGAAGAGCCTCGCCATTCTCGGTTCGACGGGTTCGATCGGTCGAAGCGCCCTCGCGGTCGTGGATGCGCATCCCGCGCGGCTGCGCGTGGTCGCGCTGGCGGCCGGCGACAACGCCGATCTGCTGGCGGCGCAAGTGCAGCGCTATCGGCCGGAGCTCGCGGCCCTGGCCACCTCCGGCGCCGTGGACCGGCTGCGCGCCGCGTGCGAGACGGCGGTACCGATGCGGGTCGCCGTGGGCGCCGAGGGCCTCGTCGAGGTCGCGACGCATCCGTCCGCCGACATCGTCATTTGCGCCTCGACCGGCACGACCGCGATCGAAGCCGTGCTCGCCGCCGTCGAGGCGGGCAAGACGATCGCGCTCGCCAACAAGGAGGTGCTCGTCACCGCGGGGGCGCTCGTGACCGAGGCGGCGCGGCGCAAGGGGGTCGCCATCCTGCCCGTAGACAGCGAGCACAACGCCGTGCACCAGTGCCTGCACGGCCGATCTCGCACCGAGCTCCGGCGATTGATCCTGACGGCGTCGGGCGGACCGTTCCGGAGCCTCTCGCGCGAGGAACTCGATCGCGTCGGCGCGGACGAGGCGCTGCGGCATCCCACCTGGAAGATGGGGCGCAAGATCACGATCGATTCGGCCACGCTGATGAACAAGGGCCTCGAGGTCATCGAGGCGCACTGGCTGTTCGGCGTCTCCGCCGATCAGATCGACGTCCTCATCCACCCGCAGTCGATCGTCCACTCGCTGGTGGAGCTCAACGACGGCTCGGTGATCGCGCAGCTCGGCGTGACCGACATGCGCCTGCCGATCCAGTACGCGTGTTCGTATCCGGAGCGGTGGGAGGCGGCGCTGCCGTCGCTCGATCTGACACGCGCCGGTCATCTCGAGTTCGAGGCCCCGCCTCACGATCGCTTCCCCTGCCTGAACCTCGCCTACGCCGCGCTCCGGGCGGGAGGCACGCTTCCCGTCGTGCTGAACTCCGCCAACGAAGTCGCGGTGGAGGCGTTTCTGGATGGAAAACTCGGCTTTACGTCGATTCCCACGCTCATCGAGCGGACGATGAACGCCCATGCCTCCGAGAGCGTCTCGTCCGTGCAAACCGTGCGCCGGGTCGATGCGTGGGCCCGGCAATACGCCAGCGAGGTCGCGGGCGAGTTAGAATTGACGATCTAGGGCTACGGGCGCTGTGCTGACCATCCTGGCGTTTCTCTTCGTTCTGGGCGTGCTGATCTTCGTTCACGAGCTGGGGCACTTCCTTGCCGCGCGTCGTCACGGAGTGCGCGTGCTCACGTTCTCGCTCGGGTTTGGCCCGAAGATCCTCAAGGCGACCCGCGGCGACACCGAGTACTGCATCAGCGCGATTCCGCTTGGCGGCTACGTGAAGATGGCCGGCGAGAACCCCGACGATCCCCGCTCCGGGCAGCCCGACGAATTCCTCTCGAAGACGAAGTGGCAGCGCCTGCAGATCTACGTCGCCGGTCCGGCGATGAACATCATCCTGGCGGTCATCGTGCTCGCCTTCGTGCTCGCCCAGGGAGCGGAGAGGGAAGTCTACCGGGACGAGCCGCCAGTCATCGGCACGGTGCTGCCCGATTCGCCGGCCGCGCGGGCGGGACTGCGGCGGAACGACCGCATCGTGGCCGTGGCCGGCCGAAACGTCGCGACGTGGCAGGACCTGTTCGTGGCGATCGGCACGCGCCCCGATCGGGACGTCGGATTGACGTACACCAGGGATGGCAAGTCCATCGACGTGACGGTGAGGCCCGTTGGCCAGGGCGAGTACGAGATCGGCAACATCGGCGTGCTGCCGGACATTCATCCGGTGGTCGCCTCGCTGATTCCCGGCGAGCATGCCGAGGCCGCGGGCTTCAAGGCCGGGGACGTGATTGTTGCCGTCAACGGCGAGCGCATGGTGACGCGGAATCAGCTGATCGAGCTCACCGCGCGCAGCGCCGGCCGCACGCTCGAGTTCTCCATCCTCCGCGACGGGAAAGCGTTGACGCTGACGGGCACGCCGCAGTTGCGCGGGTCGAAAGGCATGATGGGCTTCTACCTCGGGGAGCCCACCAAGATGTTCAAGCCCGGACCGTTGACGGCCCTCCGCCTGAGCGTGGAGCGCAACGTCGAGCTGTCCGGGCTGCTCTTCAGGATCCTGGGCGGACTGTTCACGGGCGAGACGTCCATTCGTGATTTCCAGGGCCCCGTCGGGATCGGCAGGCTCTCGGGCGAGGCGGCGCAGGAGGGCTTCGTTTCGCTGCTGTCGCTGATGGCGCTGCTCAGCCTCCAACTTGGCATCATCAACCTGATGCCGGTGCCCATCCTCGATGGCGGGCACATCCTGATCATGGGGCTCGAGGGCATCGCGCGGCGCGACTTCAGCATGCAGGTGAAAGAGAAGATGCTGCTCGCGGGGTTCGTCGTGCTGATGATGCTCATGGTGACCGTCATCTACAACGACCTCACGCGCATCAGCTGGATCGAACGCTTCATGCCCTGGCGCAACT
>DASTDQ010000339.1:0-8488 GCA_035710305.1 Vicinamibacterales bacterium
CCTGGTCGTCCAGACAAACGGAGGCGAGCCGCTGCACCCGGTGCTGACCCTGATCGACGAGCGCACCTACCAGCCGAAAGGGCGCGTGGACACGGCCGAGCGCGACTCGGCCGGCGCCTATGCCCGGCACATCAGCCAGAGTGTGCCCGCACCCGACGGCGTCGACCTGCGCCACTTCCTGGAAACGCCAAGGGCCGCGTAGTCCGGAAGCTCGCATCGTTCATCACATTTCGTCGGCGCACTCGCGGCTCGGACCAGCGGTATGCCGGGTGCCGGGCGCGGATGCTGCGGCCGGGAAATCGGTCCTCGCTCGTACCCTGCTGCTGCCCGCGCGTCTACCTGCTGATCCGAGGCGACATCCGTTGCGCGGCTCAAAACGTTCGGTCTGACTCGTCGCCACTCGAACGCGCTGGCGGCAGACGCGCGGGATGAATCGCTCCGCCCGATTTCCGTTGCGGTCGACGTCGGCCTGGCATACGCGCACCGTTACGCGGCATACCGCTGGTCCGAACCGAGCGTCCAACCCGCGTCGGCCCGGGGCCCCCGCCGCGCGTGGTTTGCGCGGTGGGGTGGAACTCGCGGGATTGCCGACGTTCCACATACAAGTGAGCTCCGCTGACTAGGTTGCCGCGAGAGCCAGACTACAGAAGCTCACGTTCAGAACATCGTTGATTGGACGGCTTTCATTCGTGTCGCAACGCCACGAGCGGATCGAGACGCGTGGCGTGCCGGGCCGGCCAGAGGCAGGCGACGAGCGACACCACGATGAGCAGCACGGCAATCGAGACGAGCGTCACCGGGTCGCGGGTGCTGGTTTGAAAGAGGAAGGCCTGAAGCAGCTGCCCGACGCCGAAAGCGCCCGCCAGGCCGATCGCCAACCCGATGCCTAACTGGACAAAGGCACGCCTCAGGAACAGCCAGATGACCTGCCCCGGCTGCGCGCCGAGCACCATGCGCACGCCGATGTCCCGCGTGTACTGCGTGACGGCATACGACGTCACGGCGTAGAGACCGACGGCCGCCAGCACCAGCGCGATCACCGCGAAGGTCCCGAACATCACCGTAAACAGGCGCAGCAGGAAGCGCTGCTGCGCCAGCGTCTCATCCATCGTCCTCGGGTTGAAGAGCGCGAGGTCCGGATCGAGGACGCGCATGGCCTCGCGCAGCGCCTGCGCGGCCAGCGCGGTGTTGACGGTGCGCGACCGCGCGATGACTGTGGTGCCCCGGCTCATCGTGTTGTTCAGGATGTGCGGGAGGTAGGCGATGGGATCGGGCTCCCGCTCCTGGTTGTTGTTGCGCTGCCGGACGTTGGGCACCACGCCAATCACGGTGAGCCACGGCGTCTGGTCGCCGCCCTGCGCGTCCTGCGTCAGCCGTATCTGCTTGCCGATCGGATTCTCGCCGGCGAGGTGCACCGCGACGAGGCGCTGGTTCACGACAACGCTCCGCGTTCCCGGGTCTCCGTCGCTATCGACGAAAATGCGGCCCTGCACCGGACGGATGCCAAGGGTGTCGAAGTATCGGGATCCGATGCTCAGCATGGTCACCACCGGTGACCGATCGCCGGAACCCTTGGCCCGGCCGTCCACTTCAATCTGCCGTCCGTCGCCGCCGGTGAAGGGAGGCGTGGTCGCGCTGGACGCCGCCTCGATTCCGTCCAGCGTCGCGAACCGCTCGTCGAGCCGTCGAAGGAAGGCGGCGCGATCCTCCTGGCCCGGGTACTTTCGGGCCGGCAGGATCATGTTCATGGTCAGCATCCGCGACGTGTCGATGCCGATGTCGGTCCCGTACATGGTGAGGAAGCTGCGCATCATGAAGCCGGCGCCCGCCAGCAGCACGAGCGTCAGCGCCAACTGGACGACGATGAGGCCCGCCGACCAGCGCTTGGCTCGCAAGCCGCCGGACCCGGACCGCCCTCCCTCTTTCAGCGTTTCGAAGACATTGGTCCTGGAGACATGCAATGCCGGGGCAAGGCCGAAAATGACGCCGGTGGAGAGACACACCCCCAGAAAGAAGCCGAACGTGCGCCAGTCCATCGTGAAGACCATCCAGTAGGGCTTCCCGATGTTCTGCGTCTCGGCGTCGAACCAGCGGATGCCGCCGATGGAGAGGACGAGGCCGATCGCTCCCGCCACGAATGACAGCAGGACGGCTTCGACCAGCAGTTGACGCACGATGTCCCACCGGCTGGCGCCCATCGCCACGCGCACGCTGACCTCGGCGGAGCGGTGAGCCGCTCGCGACAGCAGCAGGTTCGCGACGTTCGAGCAGGCCACGAGGAGGACGAAGCCGACGGCGCCGAGCAGCGACCAGAACAGCAGCCGAAGCTGCGGGCCGACGATGCGCTGGGCGAACGGCTCGGCGTACGGCGCCAGGTCCTTGTTGGTGTCGGGAAAGTCGGACGCCAGCTTCGTGCCGATGGCTTTCAGCTCCGCGCGGGCCTGCTCGACGGTCACGCCATCCGCGAGGCGGCCGATCGAGAAGTATCCTCGCGCCTGCCGCGGCGTCTGAATGACCGCAGGCGGCAGGCTCCCGGCCGGCAGCCAGACGTCGGCTTCATTCGGGAAGCGGAGCCCCTCGGCCATGACCCCGACGATGGTCGCCGTCACGCCGTTCAGCCTGAGGGTTCGACCGACCGTTGCCGGGTCGCGGCCGTAACGCTGCGTCCAGAGGTTACTGCTGATCATGACGGCCGGCTGGCTCCCGGGCTTGTCCTCCTCGGGTGTGAAGTCACGGCCAGCCTGCGGACTGGCGTTGAGCATGCGGAAGAAGTTGGCCGACACGTAGCTGCCGGGGTACTGCTCTGTAATCCGGCCCTCTTCCCCGACGTTGAACGAGCCGCTGAACACGAACGACAGGTCGGAGAACGTGCGGGCGGAGGACCGCCAGTCCTCGAAGTCCTTCAGGGAGACGCCCGAGTCCCTCCCGCGGTTGTCGCGGGTGAGCACCATCATGAGCTGGTCGGGCTCGGGAAACGGCAGACTGCGAATCAGGACCCCGTTGACGATGGTGAAGACCGCGTTATTGGCGCCGATGCCGAGCGCCAGCACCACGGCGGCCATCACTGTGAACCAGCGGTCCTTGAGCAGCAGACGAACGGCGAAGCGGACGTCCTGGAGCAGACTCATGGCGGACCCTCTGAAGGCTGAAGGGACGGATGAACCCTTAGACGTCGCGAACGAACAAAAGGATCGAGGTGGGCTCTAGCTGCCGAGTGCCTTCGCGATCGCCGCGCGCAGCGCCGGATCCTCGGGCGTCACTTTGCTCTCGAAGAAGGCGGTCACCTTGCCCTGCTTGTCGACGACGTACTTGGCGAAGTTCCAGGCCGGCAGACTGCCCGACGACCCGAGGAAGGTGTAGACGGACGATTGCCCCGCGCCCTTCCTGGTGACGACCTTCTCGAACATCGGGAACGTCACGTCGTAGGTCAGCTTGCAGAAGGTGGCGATCTCCTGCGCGGTGCCGGGCTCCTGCCCGCCGAAGTCGTTGCTCGGGAACCCGAGGACGTTGAAGGCCTTGCCCTTCATCTCGCGCTGCAGCTTCTCGAGGCCTTCGTACTGCGGCGTGAACCCGCACTTGCTGGCCACGTTGACGACCAGGCTCACTTTCCCCTTGTACTGCGCCAGGTTGCCGGGCTTGCCGTCGAGCGTCATCGTGTCGAGATCGTAGAACGAGGTCACGGCCCCTCCAGTGGCGCGCACCTGCTGGGCCGCGATGGGCGACGCGAGAGCAAAGGCGCCGGCCGCGAGCAGCACGACAGCCAGAAGTACGACGGGTGGTTTCTGCATGCCGCCTATGTTACGCGAAATAGCTCGGCGCCCCCGGGGCCCCCGCCGCGCGTTGTGGGCGCGGTGGGGTGGGCCATCCCGTATGATGTCGCGGACACGATGACCACGCCGCCGCAGGGAGCAGGCTGACATGACCGCGCTCGACTGGGTCATGGTCCTGGCGTATTTCGGCCTGCTCCTCGGCCTGACCTGGTGGTCCGTCCGCCGGAATCGGAACACGGCGGACGATTACTTCCTGGCAGGGCGCCATCTCGGGTGGATGGTCGTCGGCGCGTCGATCTTCGCGTCCAACATCGGGTCGGAGCACCTGGTCGGTCTGGCCGGGGCCGGCGCCACGAGCGGCGTCGCCCTCGCGCACTACGAGCTCCACGCATGGTGCCTCCTCGTGCTCGGCTGGGTCATGGTCCCGTTCTACCTGCGGTCGGCGGTCTTCACGACGCCGGAGTTCCTCGAGCGGCGGTTCTCCTCGACCGCTCGGCTCGTGCTGTCGATCATCTCGCTCGTGGCGTACGTGCTGACGAAGATGGCCGTCGGCATCTTCGCGGGCGGCGTGGTGTTCGGCGTGCTCCTGCCGGAGCTGCGCATCGACATCGGCGGCACGACCTTCAACAGCTTCTGGATCGGATCGGTCGCCGTCGTGGCGCTGACGGGCCTCTACACGGTGGCCGGAGGCATGCGCGCGGTGGCCTACACCGAGGCGGTTCAGACGGCGGTGCTGGTGCTGGGATCGCTGCTGCTGACCGTGTTCGGGCTCTATCAGCTTGGCGGCTGGAGCGAGCTTCGACGCGCGCTCGAGCCGGAGCTCTTCAACCTCTGGCGGCCGCTCGTTCCGGCGGGTGTCGAAGGCACCTGGGCGCCCGTGCGCGAAGCGGGCCGGATGGCGTGGTATTTCAACCAGGACTATCCCTGGATCGGCATGCTGCTGTGCGCGCCGATCATCGGACTGTGGTACTGGTGCACCGATCAGTACATCGTGCAGCGCACGCTCGCCGCGTCGAGCGAGCGCGACGCGCGCCGCGGGACGATCTTCGCCGCGTTTCTCAAGCTGCTGCCGGTGTTCATCTTCATCATCCCCGGCATGATCGCGCTCGCGCTCGCCAGGACGGGAAGAGCGCCAGGACTCGAGACGCTCGTGGACGGCTCGGGCACCGTGGTCCCCGCCGCCGCGCAGGCGTCTTTCCCGCTGCTCGTGCAGTCCGTGATGCCGGCGGGCCTGCGCGGGATCGTCGTCGCCGGTCTGCTCGCCGCGCTCATGAGCTCGCTCGCCGGCGCCTTCAACGCCTCGTCCACGCTCTTCACGCTCGACCTGTATCAGAAGCTCAGGCCGCGCGCGTCGCAGGCGCAGCTCGTGTGGGTCGGCCGCGTCGCGACGACGATCATGGTGCTCATCGCGCTGGCGTGGATTCCCGTCATCCAGGGCGCGCGCGGGCTCTACGACTACCTGCAGGGCGTGCAGGCCTACCTCGCGCCGCCCATTGCGGCCGTCTTCTTCCTCGGCGTGTTCATGCGGCGGCTGACCGCCGCTGGTTGTCTGGCCGCCCTCGGAGCGGGCTTCGCGCTCGGGCTGGTCCGGTTGGCCGTGGACACGCCGGTCACGCTGGGGCTGGACGGCTACGCGAGCGGGTACACCTCGGGATCGCTGCTGTGGATCCTGAACAACATCTACTTTCAGTACTACAGCCTGCTGATCTTCCTGGTCTCGGTCGTCGTGCTGATTGGTGTCAGCCTGGTGACCGCGCCGCCATCTCCGGCGCAGCTCGCCGGGCTGACCTACGCAACCATCACGCGCCAGCAGCAACGCGAGTCGCGCGCAAGCTGGAATCGCTGGGACGTGATCAACTCCGTCATCGTGCTCCTGCTGATCGCCGCGGCGTACGCATACTTCGTCGGATGATCCCGTGTTCACACTTCTCACTTCTCCCTTCTCAGTTCGTGTTCAATGTCGGGGTTCGGTTCGATGTTTCGGGTTCGCGGGTTCTGGGTTCGTCGCGGCTGTTGAGCATCGCCATGACTGCTTCGTTACGGTTCACTCGGGCAGGAAGTGCCGAACAGGGAATCCGGCACAAAGAACCCCGAACACGAACCCTGAAACTGAACACGAACCGAGAAGTGCAGAAGAGAGAAGTGTGAACGCCAGCTCACGACCCGAGGCGCGTCCATGAAGATCGTCGGCGGCAAGGTCATCGTCTGCAGTCCGGGACGCAACTTCGTCACGCTGAAGCTGGAAACCGAGGACGGGATCTACGGACTCGGCGACGCCACGCTGAACGGACGCGAGCTCGCCGTGGCGAGCTACCTGCGCGATCACGTGCTGCCGCTGCTCGAGGGACGTGACGCGCGCCGCATCGAGGACGTCTGGCAGGTCCTCTACAAGGGCGCCTACTGGAGACGCGGGCCCGTCACCATGTGCGCGATCGCCGCAGTGGACACGGCGCTGTGGGACATCAAGGGCAAATCACTGGACGCGCCGGTGTACCAGCTGCTCGGCGGCGCTTCGCGTGACGGCGTGCGCGTCTACGGTCATGCCAGCGGCCAGACCGTGGAGGAAACCGTCGAAGCGGTCGGCCGCTTTCTCTCGCGGGGCTACACGGCCGTGCGCGCGCAGACGTCGGTACCGGGACTGGCGAAGACCTACGGCGTCGGGCGAGGCGACGCCTACGAGCCCGCCGAACGGGGTGCGCTCGTCGAGACCGCGTGGGACAGCGCGCGCTATCTGCGCAGCGTGCCGCCGCTCTTCGAGCGCCTCCGGCGCGAGTTCGGGCCGGGCCCGCATCTGCTGCACGACGTGCACCATCGGCTCACGCCGATCGAAGCGGCCGGGCTTGGCAAGTCGCTCGAGCCATATCACCTGTTCTGGCTCGAAGACCCCACACCGGCGGAAAACCCGAATGGATTCCGGCTGATCCGGCGCCACACGACGACGCCCCTCGCGGTGGGCGAGGTGTTCAACACCATTCACGACTGCCGCGAGCTCGTCGAGGAGCAGCTGATTGACTACATCCGGACCGCCGTCGTCCACGCGGGAGGGATCACGCATCTGCGAAAGATCGCGGCGCTCGCCGAGCTGCATCAGGTTCGAACCGGCTGCCACGGGGCCACCGATCTCAGCCCGGTCTGCATGGCGGCGGCGCTGCACTTCGACCTCAGCGTGCACAACTTCGGGATCCAGGAGTACATGCCGCACGCCGCCGATACGGACCGTGTGTTCCCGCATCAGTACCGGCTCGACAGCGGGATGATGCACCCGGGCGACGCAGCCGGTCTCGGCGTGGATATCGACGAAGATCTCGCGGCGACGTTCCCCTACGAACGCGCGTACTTGCCGGTCGCCCGCCTCGACGACGGCACGATGCACGACTGGTAGAACGGTTGTCCGGGGCCGCAGGTGTCCGTGAGATCAGACTACGGGTGGACGACAGACAGGCCCAGGAGCTCCTCGAAGGGATCGAAATCGCGGTCGCGATGGAGAAGTGAGTGCTGCTCCTCGATGCAGAACGTCGCGATCAAGACATCGATCGTCTTTCGCACTGTCCGGCCGCGGCTGCGCAGGGTCCGATAGTGCTTGCCGGCCTGGACCGCCAAGACCACGCTGGGCATTTCGAAGACTTCGAGTTTCATCAAATCAGTCTCTACGGCCACGGCCTTCCGCTCGTCGCGAACGCCCTGCAACACTTCGCACAGGATGAGCGTCGTCAGCCCGAGGCGTTGCTGGTCCAGTTGAACCTCGAGCCAGTCCGTCTCGGGATTGTGCAGGCCATTGAAGTAGTCGACCCACACGGTACTGTCGACGATCACCACGGGCGGTTACTCCGAGGTGCGTTCGAGCCGTGACGCGTGGAGGTCGCCCTCCCAGGCTACCTTCCCTCTCAGACGACGAAGACTGGCCTGGCCACGGGTCTGAATCAACAACCGTAACCCCTCTTCGACCACGGCGCGCTTGGTCCTTGCCCCGCTGCTCCGCATCGCCTGCCGCATCAGCCGATCGTCGATGTCGATGTTGGTCCGCATGATCCGTATGTGTAAGGATCGCACAATCGTGTGTATCCATCAACGCACGCGCGCGCGCGTCCTGGAACGCCCTGTGTGCAATTTTGCACAGACGCCTCACGCACGGCTCCGTTAGGGTACGGCTCGTTTTTCGATCATCCCGCCATGCATTCCGTAAGCCCGCGCCTCCAGAGAGTCATGCACAGGACAACAGCGTGTTGCTCGCGACTGTGGCGGAGGAGTCCGTTATGTCAACGCCTGATGTGCTTGTCTCGCGCGTGAAGGGGGAGTACCGCGAGATGCCCGGACTCAAGCTCACGTTCGCGCAGGCGTGTCGCCTCTGGTGCCTGGAGCGCGACGCCTGCGAGGCTGTGCTTCGGGCCCTGCTGGAGGAACGATTCCTTGGGCGGACGGCAGACGGCGCGTTCGTGGCCCTTCCATCACCGGGCGACGCACGCGCCACTCCTCTCAAGGCCCAGTCTCCCGCGCCACCGCAGGCTCACCCGGACGACGCCGTCCGTCGCGATCCGGTTTCGGGGAAGGTCGTGGGCGAACTCGATCAGCGACGACCTCAAATGTCGCATTCTGAGCCGCGATCAAGACCGTCGCGACTACGACTCCGAAGAGGGTGAAGGCGGCCTGCGGATTGCCGTGCCAACGCGGTCAGCGACCGTTGGCGGCCGGCGGCGGACTTCGCCGGCTGCCAAGGCGCT
>DASTDQ010000340.1:0-3491 GCA_035710305.1 Vicinamibacterales bacterium
TGACGTCCTCGATGTAGCTGCCGGCCAGGCGCGCGAACGCGAACCCGCCAATCGCTCCGGCGGCAACGCCCGTCGCCGAAATGAGCGCGCCTTCCTTGAGCACGCCCGCCAGCAGGCTCTTCGGCTCGGACCCGATGGCGAGGCGGATGCCGAACTCACGTGTACGGGCGCTCACGGAAAACGCCAGGACGCCGGCCACGCCCACGATGGCGATCGCCAGCGCCACGGAGGCAAACCCGCCGAACACCAGCGCGTTCAGTCGCTGCGGGGCGAGTACTTCGGCGCGCACGTCTTCGAGCGTCGCGGCCCGCTCCACGGGCTGCTCCGCGGCGAGATCGCGAATGATGCGTGTGACGGCAGGAACGAGCGCGTACGGATCCGTCCGTGCGTGGATGAAAAGGCGTCCGCCGCCGATCTCCTGCCCGAAGGGGTGATAGACGGTCACCGCCGGCCCCGGCACCACGTTCTCGTCGTCCACGTCCGCAACGACGCCGACGACGCGGCGGGGTTCAGGGCTGACGGGGATGAACTTCATGACCGGGTCGGTCCACATGATGCGGCGGTTCACCGCATCCTGGTTGGGAAACATCCGCTGCGCCAGGCTCTGGCTGACGATGACGACGCGCTCGGCGCCGCTGCGATCGGCGTCGTTGAAATCGCGCCCCGCGATCAGCGGCACGCCAAGGGCGGAGAAAAACCCCGAGGACACGGTGCGGAACCGCGCGCGCGGATCCTCCTCGCCGTTGGCGCGCGCGTACCCCTCCGCGGTGAACTGGAAGCCGGACCCGAAGTTCCCGGCCTCGCGCCACGGCACCAGCGTGCCGATAGCCACCCGCTCCACGCCGGGCAGCTCGGTGATGCGGCGCATCGTCTCCTTGTAGAAGTCGATCACCTGCGCCGGCGTGCGGCCGTACGACATCACCGGCACGAGCAGCGTCAGCACGTTCGTCATGTTGAGCCCCGTGCGTGTCGCCTGCAGTGTCATCAGCGTCGTCAGCAGCATGCCCGCGCCGGCCAGCAACACGAAGGACGCCGCGATCTGCATCACCGCGAAGGCGCGCAGCCGCCGGTTCGTGCCGGTCGTCAGCCGCGCGCTGCCGTTCGACAGCCCGAAGCCGCTCGAGGCCTCCGCCGACGGCAGACGCGGCACGAACGCCAGCAGCACCGCGGCGGCGAGCGCCAGGCCGACGCCGACCCACAACAGCGTCGAATCAACGGTGACGTCAAGGGCGCGCACCGAGAAGCGCGCCGCGTACTGAGACAGAACGGCCACCATCGGCCGCGCGACGAGGACGCCGAGGACGGCCCCGACGCCGCACAGCAGGAGACTCTCCGCGAGCAGCGTGCGCCGCAGCGCACTGCGCCGCGCGCCGAGGGCCGCGCGCACCGCGAGCTCGCCTTCACGGCGAACCGAGCGCGCGAGGACCAGGTTGGCCACGTTCGAGCACGCGATCACGAAGACGAGCGCGGATGCCGCCAGGAGCACCAGCAGCACCGTGCGCGCGGGCGAGGTGATCTGATCGCGGAGCCGGACGGCGTCGATGCGGAAGTCGCCCTTCGGCGAGTACGACTCGGGAAACTCCCTGAGGATCGCGCCATGGGCGGTTTTCAGATCGGCGCGGGCGGCCTCGAGGTCGGCGCCGGGCGCCAGCCGGCCGAACAGCTCCGTCATCCGGTGCACGCGGCCGGTGACCATCGTGGCCGACAAGTGGTGAGGGCTCGTGACGACGTTGGCGATGATCTCTGTGGCGGAGGGATAGGGAATCGACGGCTCGAGGACGCCGACGATTGTGGCGTGCCGCGTGTCGAGGCGCACGACCTTGCCGATCACGGACGGGTCGCTGCCGAGCACGGTGGTCCAGAAGCGATGGGTCAGGACCGCTGCACCCGCCGCCGAAGGTCCATCATCAGCGGCGTTGAGAAGCCGGCCGAGCACGGGCCGAAGTCCCATGACCTCGAAGTACGACCCGCCGACCACCCCGGCGCTGACCACGCGGGGCTCGCCGAGGCCGACCATCGTGAAACCAATCGTCGAGAACTCGCCGAAGGCGGTGATCGTCTTCACGCGCGCGCGCAGGTCCTGGATCTCCGGGACCGAGAACGCCGAATTGGGGATGTCGAGGCCGGGCGCGCTCTGCCGGATGTAGATCAGGCGATCCTCGTCGCGGTTGACGAGCGGCCGCAGCAGGACGCCCCGGACCACGCTGAAGATGGCGGCGTTGGCGCCGATGCCGAGCGCCAGCGTCAGGACGACGGTGATCGTCAACCCCCTGGCCCTGGCCAGCGACCGCGCGGCGAAACGGAGATCGGTGATGAAGCTCATAGTGCAGCCCCCTGTATACCGTAGACGACCGGGAGGCCGGGAAATCGACAGCTCATAGCGACTCGTCCCTGGTTTCGCGGATGGCCAGCAGGCCGACGAGCGTCAGCGCGGCGGCCGCGAGCACGTAGTAGCCAACATATTGCAGACCGTAGGTCCGGGCAAGGAACGTCGCGATGTACGGGGCGAGCGATGCCCCGAAGATGCCCGCGAGGTTGAAGGTGAGCGAGCTTCCCGTGTAGCGCACCCGCGTCGGGAAGAGCTCCGACAGCGTCGTCCCGAGGGGCCCGTAGGTCAGCCCCATGAGTGACAGACCGACCACCATCGCCACGGTCGCGCCTCCAAGGCCGGCCGAGAGCAGGGCCGGCATCGCCAGGCCGAAGACGCCGATGCCGACCGTCGTTCCGATCAGCGTGGCCCGCCGTCCGCGCTCGGCCAGCTTCGCGCTGACGGGGATCGCGAGCGCGAAGAAGATCATGCCCACGAGCTGGATGACGAGGAAGGTGTTGCGGCTGTAGCCGAGCACGTTCGTGCCCCACGAGAGGGCGAACACCGTCATCAGGTAGAACAGGACGAATGTCGCGAGCGAGGCAAGCGTCCCCATCACCAGCATGCGTGTGTGGTCGCGAATCACCGCGAGCATCGGGACGCGCGTCCGCTCCTCGCGGCGGACGGCCGCCTGGAAGACCGGCGTTTCGCTGATGGTGAGCCGCACGTAGAGGCCGACGGCGACGAGCGCCGCGCTCGCCAGGAAGGGGATCCGCCAGCCGAACGCGAAGAACTGGTCGTCGGTCAGCCATTCCGACAGCGCGAGGAAGCCGCTGCCGGACAGGAGAAACCCGAACGGGGCGCCGAGCTGCGGGAACATCCCGTACCACGCGCGCCGCCCGGGCGGCGCGTTCTCGACGGCGAGCAGGACGGCGCCGCCCCACTCACCGCCCAGGCCGAGGCCCTGGCCGAACCTGCAGAGCGCGAGCAGTGCCGGCGCCGCCACACCGATCGTGTCGTAGGTGGGCAGCATTCCGATAATGACGGTCGACACGCCCATCGTCAGCAGCGCGGCGACGAGCGTGGCCTTGCGGCCGATGCGGTCGCCGAAGTGCCCGAAGAGCGCCGAGCCGATCGGCCGCGCGAGGAACGCGATGCCGAACGTGGCAAGCGAGGCGAGCAC
>DASTDQ010000341.1:0-14528 GCA_035710305.1 Vicinamibacterales bacterium
TCCCGCGCCACGTAGAACCGATCGCCGTCGAGCCCGGTGGCTGTTTCGACCAGGCCGCTCGGCCAGCGGATCGCGAGTCGATCGACGCGGCGCGCCTCGCCGAGTCCGAAATGGACCCGCATGTCGTTGTGCGACACGTAGCTGCCGCCGCTGCGCACCTCGGCGATCTGACGACGCCCGCCCGCCTCGATCGTCACCCTGGCCCCGATGCCGTCGCGGTTGCTTTTGCTGCCGACGAGCCGCAACGTGATCCAGTGGCCCCCCGCCGTGTCATTACGAAGGAGCGTCGGGCGATCGTCGATCGGGATGACGAGCACGTCGAGATCGCCGTCGTTGTCGTAGTCGCCAAAGGCGGCGCCCCGATACGATTTCTCGACCCGCAGCGCGTTCCCCGCATCGTCGGTCACGTGCTGGAAGCGCTTGCCCCCGATATTGCGAAACACCTGGTTCCGCTGCCGATAGGTGCTGGTGCCCGTCTTCGCGATCTCGGGGTGGATATGCCCGTTTGACTGGAACACGTCGAGCCAGCCGTTGTTGTCGAGATCCAGCAGCCCCACTCCCCAGCCGAGCGGAAGACCGAGCGTCGCGGCCATGCCGGACTCGAAGCTCACGTCCCGGAAGAGCCCGTCGCCCTCGTTGCGGTAGAGCGTGGTGTAGTCCTGGGCGAAGTGCGTGACGATGAGATCGAGCCGCCCGTCGGCGTCGTAGTCGCCGGCATCGACACCCATTCCTGCCTGCTCGCGTCCGTCCCCGCTCACGGCCACGCCGGCGAGCAGCGCTTCTTCCGAGAAGGTTCCGTCGCCCCGGTTCCGGAACAGCAGGTTGGGGAGCGAGTCGTTGGCCACGTAGATGTCGGGCCACCCGTCGTCGTTCAGATCGCTGAAGAGAACGCCGAACCCGTAGTGGCCGGGCTCGATCGTCCTTGCCTTCGCCGTCGCATCGACAAACGTCCCGTCTCCCTGGTTCCGATAGAGCACGTCGCGGGCCCCGGGCAACGGGCGTGGTCCGCAGAAAGCGTCGATGTTCATGAACTTGCAGCCGCCGGCGCCGCGCCTGGGAACCTTCGCGCGGTCGAACGCCACGTAGTTCGCCACGTACAGATCCAGGTGGCCGTCACGATCGTAGTCGCCAAAGGCGCAGCCCGTGCTCCAGAGCTCGTCGCTCGCCTGGTTCGTGGCGGTGAAGGCGCCGCGTCCCGTGTTGCGGTAGAGCACGTCGGGCCCGAACGCGGTGATGTACACGTCCTCGAAGCCGTCGTTGTCGTAGTCGGCCACGCAGACGCCGCTGCCCCAGCCTCGGCGGTTCATGCCGCTCGATGCGGTCACGTCGCTGAATCGGCCGCCGCCGTCGTTCCTGTACAGGGCCGTCAGCGGATCGCCGCCCGACTTGAGACGGTCGAACGTCGAGCCGTTAATGACAATCGCGTCGAGGTCTCCGTCGCGGTCGTAGTCGAAGAAGCCGGCGCCGTTCCCATTTCCCTCGACGATGTAGTCCTTGGTCGGAGAGCCCGAGACGTTGAGGAGGTTGATACCGCCACCGCCCGGCACGTCCACGAGGCGGATAGCGTAGTCGGCGGCGCCTGGAAACGCCGCGCCGAGGAGACACAGAACGCAGACGGTGAGAGTTCGAAGTGCAAAGGTCAAAGCGTGTAAGTAAGTCTACAAGTGCCCGGTCCGGGTGTCCGCACTGCGGTCATGGCCCGGCATCGAGGATCGCCCTCAAGGGGTTCAAAGGGAAGGGGTGCACGCACAGAAAAAAAGCCCGCGCACTCCGAAGAATGCGCGGGCGCCAAGTCACGAACGACCGACGAGATTAGAAGTCGAACTGGACCGACAGACGCACGAAGCGCGGACTCAGCAGTGAGGTCGCCTGCCCATACTTCTCGACCACCGGCGTGTTGGGGTTGTCAACCGTGTCGAGGGTGTCCTGGTAACTCCTGATCGCATCGTCGTTGAAGAGGTTGTAGATGTCGACGCCGACATTGAGGCGCTTGTTGGCGAACTTGATGTTCTTCGCGATCTTCAGGTCGACAATCGAGTAGGGCTCGCCGTAGACCTCGCCGGTGTTGAGGAGATTCACGGTGGTGGTCGTCCCGCCGGAGCCGGCGTTTCCCGACGTCAGGCACCCCGTGCCGTTGGCAGGGTTGGCGCAGGGCTGGGTCGCCCGGAAGGCGCTGGACGCATCCCACGTCAGCTGATTCTTGTTGAAGGTGTAGTTCGCCGCCCGCTCTACACCCGGCCGCCACTGGAACACCGAGCTCACGAGCATATCGATCTTGGGAATCGTGTACGCGGCGGTGCCGCGGACGTTCGTGTCCCACCGGCGGTGCGGGTTGCAGGCCACCGCCGCGCCGTCGTACACCTTGACGTTCGGGGCGTCAGTCGCGGCGTGGCACAGGTCACGCACAGAGCGACCGGTGCTGGTGCCGCCGTTGACGCGCAGCCCGCCCGGCGCCCGCCACACGAAGTTGGTGTCCACGCCGTTCCAGGAGTACTCCAGCGTTTGCAGGATCGTCACCGCTGTCGGCCCTGGAAACCTGAGCGCGTTCGGGTCCGCCAGGCCTCGCACCACGTAGCCGCCGCCACTCGGCAGGTCCGGATTAGAGGGCGCCGTGACAGTGTAGAAGCCGTAGTCCGGGTGGGTGTGGTTCAGGTAGAGGTCATTGCACTCTTCGAGTGTGTATGTGCTATTGAACCGATCGCAGCCGAGCCCAAGGGCGTCGTTCACCGTCTGGTTCGCGAAGGACCGCCTGTTGTAGGTCACCTCGGCCGAGAGGCGCGGCAGGATCTCGTGCTGGATGCCGAGACCGAACTGCCACTCGGAGCGGCGCCTGCCCCACCCTTCGATCAGCGTGTCGCCGTAGGCGTTGCAGTAGGACTGGACGGCCGCCGGGATGGCGAGCTCGGTGCTGCCGCAATAGGTCGTTTGCAGGCCCAGCAACTGGCCGCTCGCATCCAGGCTGTACGGGTCGCGCCCGTATCGCGTGGGGTCCTCAAAGCCGGCGGGGAAAATGAAGACCGAGTTCGGTCCGCCGCAGGCGTCCACGGCCCCAGTCGCCGGGGATTGTGCGCTGTAGTTCAGCAGGTCGCAGTCCGGGAAGCGGTCGCCGTCCAGGTCGCTCCAGGTGCGGGTGTACGTGTTCTTCCCGCGCTCCACCGGGTTGGCGCTGGAATAGATGCCGCTGATCCCCGCGCCCGACAGGTACTGGCCCTGGTTGTACTTGATCGACGTCTTGCCGTTGCCGAACAGGTCCCACGTCACGCCCCACCGCGGGGTCACGTCGTGGTAGGAGACGCCGTCGTTGTCGGGCGTGCAGTACTCCCGCTGCCCGCCATACTGCCCGCCCACCTGCACGGGGACGTAGGGTTCCGGGCTGGCGCCGGCGACAAGGTCGTTGCCGGCGGCGGCGCCGATGCACGTGCCGGGGTAGCGGCTGAACGAATGGTCGTAGCGGATGGCGCCGCTCAACGTGAAGCGTTTCAGCGTCCACTGATCCTGCGCATAGAAGCCGCTATAGCCTACGCGGTTCTCGATGGCGGACGGCCCGGTACTGATCTTGACCTGGTCGGGCACCGGCCGGCGCAGCGAGTTGTACGGGTCCTCGGGGTGATAGCGGCTCGTGTTGCCGCACGTCGACGCGGCGGGATTCGCGGCGTCAAAGCAGGTCGCCGCCGGTGTGAAGTATCGGTACTCCAGGCGCGGGTTGTTGGTTCTGTTTTGCCTGGTCTGTGAGAAGTAGCCGCCGTCGTAGCCGATCTTCATGTTGTGCCCGCCGGTCACATACGAGACCGACGCGCGCGGCCGCAAGTCGTTGAGGTTCCGTATCTCCGCCAACCCGCCGATACCGTCGGACCACGGTCCCGACGGAACACCAAAGAGGTTGAAATTCACGGTGTTGAGCGGCGCGTTCTGCGCGTAGTTATAGCCGACGGTCGATCCAAGTTCGATCACGCGCGGAATGTCCGGATTGGGCGTCCAGTAGCGATGCTGGGAGAAGTCGTAAAGCTGCCGGTTCACCGACAGACCCGCCTCGGCCAGGATGGTGTTGGTCAGCGGATTCGTCCAGCTCGCCTGGATCAGCCGGGCGGGATGCACCTGTCCCGACCACCAGCCGTCCCGCGACGTCCAGGCCGCCACCGACCCGTCACACGGATCCTGGCAGGTGAAGCCCTCGTCCCAGAAGAAGTTGACCTTGTCCTTCCGCGTCGCCTGCCAGGTCACGCGCACGTTGGCGTTGCGCGTCCAGTTGACCAGCTGCAGCGGGTCTGTCGAATAATCCGCTTCGTAGTTCTCGCCATAGATGCCGGCGTTCGCGTTGTCCCAGATGCGGTCTACCTGCGAGCTGAAGGCGTTCTTCTGCCACATCCGCCCGGCCGAGAAGAACCACAGGTGGTCCCGCACGATCGGGCCGCCGAACGCGGCCGACGTGTCGACGTCGCTGACGAGCGGATAGTTGTTATTGATCTCGGGATAGTTGCCGTTGTTCTGGCTGAACCACCCGGTACGGCCGTTGCCAGCCGAGTCCAGCGGACCCCGCGTGTAGGTCACGAAGTAGTTGCCGGCAAAGTTGTTGCCGCCGGTGCGCGGCACGATGTTGATCGTCGCCCCGCCGGTCTCCGACTCGCCCAGCGCTCCGGAGATCTGCACGTTGACTTCCTGGGAGTTGGCGACGTCGGCGACGTAGCCGCCGGTCATCCCCATGATGCCCGCGCCGCCGCCGGTGTTGATGATCGTCCCGTCCACCATGATGCGGCCCTGGTTCAGCCCGTCCTGGGCGATCTGGTCTGGGGGATCGAAGGCACCCGCGGTGTTGACGTCGGTGTGCGCGCCCAGGTTGTAGATGTTGTTGTTGCACCAGACGCCGACGTTGCCCACGCAGTCGGCGCCCAGGCCCGACGGGGTGAGCCCCGGCGTCATCGTCAGGATGCTGCGGATGTTGCGCGTCGTCGGCAGATCGCGGATGTCCGCGCCCGTGAAGCTGGCGACCTGACGCGCGCTCTGCACGTCGACGGTCGGCGTCTCGGCCACCACTTTGACGGTCTCGGCGACCTGCCCGACCGCCATCGTCACGTTGACCGGCGCGGTGAACCCGGTGCTCAGCACGACGTTCGCGCGCTCCACCGTGGAGAACCCTTCGAGCCGGAAGGCGACCGAATAGGTGCCGACAGGCAGATTGGTGATGCGGTATTGCCCGGTCTCGTCGGTGACACCTGAACGCACTTTCTCGATGAGGGCAGGGCTCGTCGCTTCCACGACCACACCGGGCAGGACGGCTCCGGAACTGTCGCGGACCGTCCCTGCGATATTGCCTTGCTGGGCAAGGGCTGATGCCGGCAGAAGCATCACGAACACGGCAAGTACGAGTGTCACTTTCGCGCCTTGTAGCATCAACGGACTCCTCCACTCCTCCGCTCATCCGGGGCTAGAGCCCCGGATTGGCATTGTGGGTATACGCTCCTGAGCTCAAGCGTGTCAAGAAGATTGGTAGTGGTTTTGAACTAGACCACTACCAGAAGGTTTGAGAATTGCGAGGAATCTGCTAAATGGTGTTGGTCATGCCGCGCTGGGTGGCCGTCCTGCCTGGACTGGCCTTCACGACGCTGGCCATCTCCGGCACCGCGGGGCAGTGGCCGGACGCCTCGAAACGGGTGGCTTTCGACGACGTCAGCAAGAGGTCCGGGCTTGTCTTCACGCACGTCAACGGCGCGAGCCCGGACAAGCACCTGGCCGAGATCATGGGCTCGGGAGGGCTCTTCTTCGACTTCGACAACGATGGCTGGATCGACGTATTCCTGGTCGACGGGGGTTCCAAAGCGGATCCCCGGGTCTCGGGCACCGCGCGCCACCGGCTCTTTCACAACCGGGGGAACGGCTCCTTCGAGGACGTGACTGCCAACTCCGGCATCCGGCATCTCGCGTATGGCATGGGCGCCTGCGCGGGCGACTACGACAACGACGGCCTGACCGATCTCTACGTCACCACCAACGACGGCCCCAACGTTCTGTATCGCAACCGGGGGAACGGCGCATTCACCGACATCACGACGACCGCCCGCGTGGGATCGCCGCTCTGGAGCACGAGCTGCGCTTTCGCCGACGTCGATCGCGACGGCCGGCTCGACCTGTTCGTCACCAACTACGTCCAAGGCGCCGAGGAGAACCCGTTCTGCGGCAACACGCACCCGGAGAAGCTGCGAATGTACTGTCACCCGCTCAATTTCCGGCCGTCGCCGAGCGTGCTCTACCACAACGCCGGCGATGGCGCCTTCACCGACGTCTCGGCGGGCGCCGGTATCGCGTCGTTTACGGGCAACGGCCTGGGCGTCGCGGTCGCCGACTATGACGACGACCTGTGGCCGGACGTGTTCGTGGCCAACGATGGCGTGCCGAACTTCCTGTTCCACAACAAGGGGGACGGACGGTTCACCGAGCTTGCGCTCGTGGCCGGCGTGGCGGTCGCCTCGGACGGCAAGGCTCGCGCGGGCATGGGCACGGCGTTCGGCGACGTCGACGGCGACGGACGCCTGGATCTCGTCGTGACCAACCACGAGACGGAGATGCACAGTCTCTTCCGCAACGCGGGCAACGGAGCGTTCACGGACGCCACCGCGAGCAGCGGAATCGGGCCGGCCACGCTCCAGCACGTGGGGTTCGGCGTGGCGTTCGCCGACTACGACAACGACGGCGACCTCGACCTGGCGATCGTCAACGGGCACGTGATCGACAACATCGCGATGCGTCGTAGCGGCGCGAAGCACGCGCAGAAGCGACTGCTCATGCAGAACACGGGCGCCGGCAGATTCCGCAACGTGAGCCCGCTGTCGGGCCCGCCCTTCGCCGTGGAAAAAGTCGGGCGCACCGTCGTGTGGGGCGACGTCGACAACGACGGGGATCTGGACCTCCTCGTCACCAACAACGGCCAGCAGGCCGAGCTCCTGCTCAACGACGGTGGCAATGGCGGAAACGCGCTGCTGCTGCGGCTCATCGGTGGTTCGACTTCGCTCACCACAGGCACGATGAGCAACCGCGATGCGATCGGCGCGCGGGTCCGGTTGACATCGGGTGGCCGCACGCAGGTCCGCGAGGTGACGTCCGGATCGAGCTATCTGGGCCAGAACGATCCCCGCCTCCACGTCGGGCTTGGCGCTGGCACAATCGTGGACCGCGTGGAGATCCGGTGGCCGAGCGGGCAGACGGAGGTGGTGCAGAACGTGGCGGCCAACCAGGTGATCGTCATTCGCGAGGGCGCGGGAATCGTCGCCAGCACACGGTTTCAGCGCTGAGGTCGGAACGTGAGCAGGGTCTGTGCGCTCGTTTTCCTCCTCCTGCTGCCCGCGCCGGCCGCGGCGCAGAAGGGCGCGTTCATCGAGGCACTCCTCGAGTTTCATTCGGCGCTCTCGGGCACCTACGGCGACGAGGGCCCCAGGGTCGAAGCAGCGCTCGACAGGATGGACGTGGCGCTCGAGGCGTGGAACGCTGAGAGCCGCTTGGCGGAAGCGTCGCTGCGGGCTGCCAGCGACTCTTCAGCCCTGGCACGGTTCTTCCTCAATGAAGGGCGACCGGCCGATGCTCTGGAGGCCGTCGAGGAGGCCATCCGGCTCAAGCCCGAACGCGCCGGGCTGCACATGCTCCGCGGTGTGCTGCTCGGCGCGGACCGTCGTGACGCGGACGCGCTTGCGTCCTTCCAGCGGGCGTGGGCGCTTGACCCGGATGACGTCGTCAACGCCTACCTGCTCGCCGACGCCTTGTCCACCCGGCCGTCGGAGCCGCCCGAGCGTCAGTTGGCATCGCTCCTCGCGGCAATCGGTTCCGAGCCGCCTTCGCCAATGTCGGGTCGCGACGCGACCCGACCAGACAGCACTGGCCAGGCGGTCCGGCCTCCGGCCGGGCCGCCGCAGCGCCCAAGCGTGGGCACTTCCACACGGCGAGCGTCGTTCATCCAGGTTGGGTTGATCGACGACAGCGCGTCGGAGGCGCCGCAATTCTCGCGAGCCGCATACGCGGACGGCGTGGCCGCGCTGGCGAACGGGCGTTACGAGGACGCGATCGGATTGTTTCGGGCTGCGATGGTCCGCGATCCGCTGGTCGTGGACCATGTGGCGAGGTCCGGACCCGCCGCGCGCGGTGTCGCGGCGCTGCGGCAGGGTCAGACCACCGACGCCGTGGCCGATCTCGAGGCGGCCGTCGCGGCTGCTCCGTCGTCCTCCGAGGCTCGTCGCCTGCTGGGCGTTGCGCACGCCACGGCGGGCAACGTCGACGCAAGCCTGAAGTGGCTGGCGGAGGCGATCCGCGTGGCCCCCGCGGACGAGCGGGCCCACATCGCCATGGGCCGCGTGTTGATGGAGGCGGGCAGGATCGAGGAGGCCGAGCGCGTACTGCTCGACACGCTACGGCTCCTGCCGGCGTCGGGCCGTACCCGCTGGGCCCTGGCGGATCTGTACGAGTTGACCGGCCGCGACGCGGACGCGATCGATCAACTCGAGCAGGCCGCCACGCTCACGATGATCGCGGGCAAGACGGCGCTCCTGTTGCGGCTCGCCAGTTTCGCGCACGAACTCCTCGACGAGGAGCGCGTCATCTCCGCCTTCACGCGACAGACCCGGCTGATGCGGAACAATCCGCTCGCCCACAGGAGCCTGGGGCTCGCCTACCATCGGGCAGGTCGCGACGTGGAGGCGCTGGTCGAGCTGCTGGTCTCGTCGCACCTCGGACAGGAAGACGCCGAAACACTCGCCGTGATGGGGCAGATCCACCTCAATGCCGGCCGTCTGACGATGGCCGAGACGATGCTCCGGCGCGCGGTTGCCATCGCGCCGGACTCCGCACCGGCTCGCTACGCCCTCTCGAGAACACTGCTTGGCCTCGACAAGGAGGAGGAAGGGAGGCAGCAGCTCGCCGAGTTCGAGCGTCTGCAGGAGAGGCTCCTCGACGAGCGGCGGCAGAAGTACGAGAACGACCTGCGGGAGCGGAACGAGCGGCTGCGCGGCGAGACGACCGGGAAGTGAGACCGACGGCGTAGCTATCGAGACGTGAGCGAAAGGTCGGTGACGACGAAACCGCCGCTCAAGATAACCGAGATCTTGCCCAGATCGCCGCTTGCACCGCCGGGGCGCTCCACGGTGATTCGGAACTTGCTTGCGCCGCCCGGGTTGCTCTTGGCCACGAGAGCGCCAATCTCGGCGAGCAGCGTTTCCAGCTGTGCGCCTGCCCCGATGTTCTCGAAACGTCCGCCGGTGAATTTCGTGACGTTCAGCCCGAGCTCGTGCTGAATGTATCCGTCGCTCGCCGTCCTTCCTGCGGCCCGCGTCAGCAGCACGACATGCACCGTGGTCGGACGCTTCTGGAGCCGGCCCATCAGCTGCTGGATCATGCTCTCCCGCGCGTTGGCATCGGAGGACGTTGTCGCGACGGACACGATCACCGGAAAGAAGTCGGTCTTGTCGCGCTCAATCCGCTGCGTCGCCTCGCTCAACGATTCAACGAAGCGCCCCGATCCCGAGTCCGGCGTCAACTGGCCAAGCCCCTGGAGGAGCGCTTCGCGATCGGTCGTGGCGCGCACGAGGAAGCGCGGCTGTGGCGACGTGGTGACGAAGGTGACCTCGGTTCCCTGGGCCAACGCCTCCAGGAATCCTCTTACGCCGGCGCGCAGCGAGACGAGGTTCTCGCGTCCGAGCCCGACGCCGTTGTCCACCAGCAACTGCACTTTCAGCGGCCAGTTGACCTGTTCGATCTTCACGAGCCTGGCTTCGACACCGTTCTCCGTCACCTGGATGTTGCCGGGCTGTACGGCCGTCCCCGGCGCGCCGCTCGAGTCGACGATGGTCGCGAAGAACTGGAGCTGCGCCTGAGCCTCTGCGTCAGTCGCGAGAAGCGCCGGCAGACAGACCAGCAGGAGAAGTCTCAACGCCATCACAGTACGCTGCGAGGCAATCATCGTGTCAACAAGGGATCCTGTTGGATGCCCGAGCCTTCCCGCGCCTGGTAGAAGCGATTCGCCCGCAGCCCGTCCACGCGTTCCACTAGCCCGCTCGGCCACCGAATCTCGACCACGTCGACGCGGTCTTGGTTCCCCAAGCCGAAATGCAGTCGCATGTCGTTGTGTGAAACGTAGCTGCCGCCGGCGCGGACCTCGGCAGTCTGTCGCCGCCCGCCGGCGACCACCGCCACCTTTGCGCCGATCCCGTCCCGATTGCTCTTCACTCCGACAAGGCGCATCGTGATCCAGCTTCCGCCGCTGGTGTCGTTGCGCAAGAGCGTCGGGCGATCGTCGATGTTCGAAATCAATACGTCGATGTCGCCGTCGTTGTCGTAGTCGCCGAACGCGGCCCCGCGGCTCGACCTGGCGAGCGCCAACCCACCCTCGCTGGTCGTCACCTTCCTGAGGTACCCCCTCCCCTGGTTTCGAAAGAGCAGGCTTCGTTGGCGATAGGTACTGGTGCCGGTCTGCTCGACGTCCGGGTACACGTGCCCGTTGGAGACGAACAGATCGAGCAGGCCGTCGTTGTCGATGTCGACAAAGCCAACACCCCAGCCGAGGGAGGGGCCGTACGCCCCGACGCCGGACTCGAAGCTCCTGTCCGCGAAAGTCCCCCCGCCGAGGTTGTGGTAGACGGTCGTGTAGTCCTGCGCGAAGTTCGTGACCACGAGGTCGAAGTCGCCGTCTCCGTCGTAGTCCGCGGCATCGACTCCCATGCTGGCCTGTTCGCGCCCGTCCCGGCTCACCGCGACGCCCCTCAGCAGGCCCTCCTCCACGAAGGTTCCGTCGCGACGGTTGCGGAAGAGGAAGTTCGGCATCGAGTCGTTCGCGACGTAGATGTCCGGCCAGCCGTCGTCGTCGAGATCGCTGAACACCACGCCGAAACCGAAGCGGCCGGGCTGGGCCACGCCTGCCGCCTGCGTCACGTCGACGAAGTGCCCGTCGCCGGTGTTGCGGTAGAGCGCGTCGGGCTGCGGTGTGAGCCCACGCGGTCCGCAGAGGGCGACGATGTTCATGAAACGGCCGCACGACGTCTCGCCCTTGCGCGGCACCTTCGCGACGTCGAATGCCAGGTAGTTCGCGACGTACAGGTCCACGTCGCCGTCGCGGTCGTAGTCGCCGAACGCGCAGCCGGTGCTCCAGCGCGGGTCCGACGCCTGGTCGGTGGCCAGGAACCGTCGCTCTCCGGTGTTCCGCCACAGCACGTTGGGTCCGAGGGCCGTGACATAGAGGTCCTGGAACCCGTCGTTGTCGACGTCGGCGATGCATACACCGGTTCCCCACCCGCGCCGGTTCAGGCCGGTGTTACTGGTCACGTCCCGGAATCGCCCTCGGCCGTCGTTTTCGTACAGCGCGACCATCGGATCGCCGCCTCTGGCCACGCGGTCGATCGTCGAGCCGTTGACGAGCAGCGCATCCATGTCTCCGTCGTTGTCATAGTCGAAGAACGCAACGCCGTTCCCGTTTGCCTCGACGATGTAGTCCTTCGCGGGAGATCCGGAGACATTGAGGAGGTCGATGCCGGACTGCGAAGCGACGTCGATGATTCTGAGAGGGCGCTCCTGCGCGAGCGGGATGGTCGAATAGACGAGCAGAGCCGGGCCGACGGCGGCGAATACGAACGGGAGACGGCAAGTCACCCACCCCACGGCGCTGAGATTGTAAAGGACGCGTCAGATTTGTGAAGCGGCGATTAATTGGGTCTGTTATCGTAGCCTCGCCAAATCCGGCCCGGCGTGAGGCCCCGATAATGAACGTCCGCCGTGCGCTTTTCGCGGCCACACTGGTCGCAGCCACTCTCGCGCCGTCCGCCGCCAGCGCGCAGAAGGACCTCTTCGTCGACGCACTGATCGCGTTTCGCACGGCGCTGGGAGGCACCTACGGCGACGAGGGGCTGCAACTCGAGGCTGCGCTGCAGCGCATGGCCTCCAGCCTGGCGGCGTGGGATCGGGAGGCCGCAGCCGCCGAAGCGGAGCTGCGGAGCGGGTTGCCCGGTGCGCCGTCCGAGGATCGGCTGCGCCGTCGGATCGCGCTGGCGTCGCTGATGCTCGACCGCGACCGGTGGGCAGAAGCGCTCGAGAACCTCGACGCGGCGGTCGCCGAGAACCGCAACCACGGGTCCGTGTACCTGGCGCGAGGGCTGGTGCGCGACAGGGCCGGCGACCACGTGGGGGCCGTGCGCGACTTCGAGCGCGCCTGGGAGCTCGATCGCAGCGACCCGGTCAAGGCGTATCTCCACGTCACACATGGGCTCGCAGCCGGCGCACTCGACGATCCCAACCCGCCCCTGGACGCGCTGCTGGCCGCACATCGGGCAGCGGCGGCGAGCGCTCCGCGCGGCTTCATGGAGATCGGTCTCCTCCGCGACCGCGCGGAGTGGCCCGTGCTCGCTCCGGCGGCATATGCCGAGGGCTTCGCGTTCGTCGCAGGGGGGCGCTACGGCGAGGCGCTGGCGAGCTTCCGTGCTGCCGTCGCCCGGGACCCGTTGCGGACGGACCCTGCGGCGAAGACGGGACAGCTGGCTCGAGGGAGCGCGAGCCTTCGGGACGGCCAGTACACCGCAGCCATCACCCATCTCGAGACGGTCGTAACCGCCACGCCTGCCTCTGCGGAAGCCCACCGCCTCCTCGGGACCGCCTACCACCTCGCCGGACGACCCGCCGAGAGCCTCGAGCGACTGATGACGGCGATTCGTCTCGCTCCTTCGGACGAACGGGCCCGCATCGCCCTGGCGCGGGAACTGCTCGCCCTGGAACGGGAGGAGGCTGAAGGAGCGCTGCGCGAGGTGATCGCCACTCTGCCGGCGTCGGCCGAGTCGCGTTGGACACTCGCACAACAGTACGTAAAGAGCGGCCGGGACGCGGAAGCCATCGCGGAGATCGAGGCGCTCTTGACCTTCCCGTTGCTCGCAGGCCGGGGCCAGCTCGATTGGCTGCTCGCCGGACTCTACAGCCGCCACCTGGACTTCGAGACTTCTATTCGGGTGCTCTCCGAGCGCGTGCGGCTCGACCTGAACAATCCGGTCGTGCACAAGGAACTCGGGCTGGCGTACCTGAGGGTCGGAAGCCGTCCGCAGGCGCTCGCCGAGTTGCTCATGACCGCCCTCTTCGCTCCGGACGACCTGGAGACGCTGGAAAGGATCGGTCAGATTCACCTCGACGACGAGCGATACGCAGACGCAGAGGCCGTACTGCGACGCGTCGTCACTCGAGCGCCCGACAGGGCCCGGCCCAGGTACGCCCTGGGAACGACGCTGCTCCGGCTTGGTCGCACCGAGGAGGGCCAGGCGGAGCTCGCCGCGTTCGAGCGGCTGATCGTCGCGAAGCGAGAAGCGGAGGTCCAGAAGATCGAGTTCGAGAGGCTGCTATGGAACGCGGAGCGGTCCGCCGGCGACGGACGCTTCGACGAGGCGGTCGCATCGCTCCAGCAGGCCGCCGCGATCGTCGACGACGACCCCCGCGTCTACCAGTTGCTGGCGTCGGCGTACGGGAGACTGGGGCGCACCGACGACCGTGCGCGCGCGCTGGCCGCCTACGAGCGGCTCGCAGGGAAGCGCGCGATCGAGCCCTGACGCCGGGCCAGGCGCGCCAGCCTATTCATATCGGAGTGCGTCGATCGGATCGAGCCCCGCTGCCTTTCGGGCGGGGTAGAACCCGAAGAAGATCCCGATCGCCGCGGCACAGCCGAACGACAGCAGAACCGCGTCCACGGTGACGAGCGTGGACCACTGCATCACCTGGGTCAGCACGCGCGAGGCCCCGAAGCCGAGCGCGACCCCGATGGCGCCGCCCGCCAGGCTGAGCACCATCGCCTCGGTGAGGAACTGGAGCAGCACGTCGAGGTCGCGCGCCCCGACCGACAGGCGCAGTCCGATCTCCCTCGTCCGCTCGGTCACCGACACGAGCATGATGTTCATGATGCCGATGCCGCCGACGAGCAGCGACACGGCGGCGATGCCGGCCAGCAGATACGTCATCGTGTTGGTCGTCTCGGTCAGCACACCCGCCATCTCGTCGAGCGTCCGCACCAGGAAGTCGTCGTCGCCGCCCGGCGGGATGGCGTGGCGCTCGCGCAGCAGGGCCTGGATCTGGGCGACCATTTTGTTCAGATCGACGCCCGGCTCCGCCGAGACCGTGATCTCCCGCAGGTAGTCCTGGCCCGTCAGCTTCTTCTGCACGGTCGTGAACGGCACGATCATCGTGTCGTCCTGGTCGCCGCTGAAGGAGGCCTGCCCCTTCTTCGACAGGACGCCGATCACGCGAAACGGCTGATTGCGCACCCGGAGCGTCTCGCCCACCGGATCGACTCCGGCCCCAAAAAGCTGATCGCGCGCGACCGAACCCAGCACGACCACCTTGCTGGCCCGTTTCACGTCGTCCTCTGTGAAGAACGAGCCCATCTCGGTCGGCCACGAGCGGATCGCCGGCAGTTCCTGGTTGGACCCCTGCGCCTGCGTTTGCCAGTTTCCGAGCGACGAGATCGCCTGCACGCGAATGTTCAGGCCCGGCGTGAGGTAGCGAACGCCCGGGATGCTCTCGCGGATTGCCTCGGC